>DATMSL010000269.1:0-2203 GCA_035565435.1 Dyadobacter sp.
TCTACGAAATCAAGTTTCTCCCAGGTGAAGAGCTCCACTTCGACTTCTTTTTCTTCGCCGTTGGCGCCTTTGAAGGATTTCTTAACGATTTCGTTCTTGCGTCCCATGTGACCGTATGCCGCTGTTTCGGAATAGATCGGGTTGCGCAGTTTCAGGCGTTGTTCCACCGCGTAAGGACGCATGTCGAAGATCTCACCGATTTTCGCTGCGATCGCTCCATCGTTGTCAGCTACTTTCGAAGTTCCGTAAGTGTTTACATACAAACCGCAAGGCTCAGCAACACCAATCGCGTAAGAAACCTGAACGAGTACTTCGTCGCACAAGCCGGATGCTACCATGTTTTTCGCGATGTGGCGTGTCGCATATGCCGCAGAACGGTCCACTTTGGAAGGATCCTTACCGGAGAATGCACCACCACCATGCGCGCCTTTTCCGCCGTAGGTATCTACGATGATTTTACGGCCTGTAAGACCGGTGTCGCCGTGAGGACCACCGATTACGAATTTACCGGTTGGGTTGATGTGGTGCGTAATGTCGCCTGTGAACAGCTTTTGCAGCTCAGGCGTCAATTTAGCCTTCACGCGAGGGATTACAATATTGATAATATCGCTTTTGATTTTCGCAAGCATCGCTTCTTCGGTGTCGAAGTCGTCGTGCTGGGTCGAAACAACGATGGTATCAATACGCAGTGGCACATTGTCGTCGCTATATTCGATTGTTACCTGTGATTTTGCGTCAGGACGCAGGTAAGGGATCAATGAAGGCTCGTTGTTGCGGATGTACGACATCTCTTGCAGAATCTTATGCGCCAGGTCGAGTGCAAGCGGCATATAGTTCGCAGTCTCGCGCGTAGCATACCCGAACATCATACCCTGGTCACCGGCTCCTTGTGCATTTGCTTTCGATTCGAAATCTTCGGCTGCCGCTGCACGGTCTACACCCTGGTTGATATCCGCACTCTGGTCGTGAATCGCCGAGAGGATACCGCAGGAGTTGGCTTCAAACATGTATTCACTCTTCGTGTAACCAATACGTTTGATCACTTCGCGGGTGATCTTCTGAACGTCCAGATAAGTGTTGGTTTTTACCTCGCCGGCCAAAACTACTTGCCCGGTCGTTACCAGTGTTTCGCAGGCCACCTTACTGTCGGTATCCCATGCTAAAAAATTGTCAATCAGTGCATCTGATATTTGATCGGCTACCTTGTCAGGATGTCCTTCAGATACGGACTCCGAGGTGAATAAGTATGGCATTGGAAACGAAATAAAAGTTAAAGAAAAGTTTAAATGTGTGATAAAATTACCTCATAAGAAGCTCTTCTATTTTCCTATTAGACGGCAAAAATAAGTAATCATTTAGATATTGACTTTGTGAATCGTATTGTTTAAGAATAATTTCCTCGATTTTGTCAAAATTCAATCCCTTTTCTGTCCTGATCCTGTAAATGGTGTAGTTCAGGCTTTTAACCAGTTCAACGAGCTTGTTGGCCCGCTCTTGCAATACGTGGAGGTTTGCTTCGGCCCTGTGGCAGTCAAGTACTTCACAGGTGATCACCGGATTGTGTTTTTTGAGGGTCTTTTGCAAACCAGTCAGTACTTCCAGCTCGGCGCCTTCCACGTCGATTTTAATAAAGGAGATATCGCTGATGTTGTTCAGGTCGAGGTCATCGAACGGAAATACAGGTACGTAGCTGACATCCTCGGGGCGATAATGGCCGGGCCGGAGATCGCCCATCATCGTGGCGGAAGAGTCTGCGCCGGTTTTACAATAGAATTTGAGAATTTCGGCGGAGGAAGAAAGACCTACCGGCAGCAAATGGACATCCCGGAGGCTGTTCATTTTAATAAGCTTGTTGAGGTAGAAAGCGCAATGCGGACTGGGTTCGAAACCGTAATAGGGATTATCGCGGTAGCTTCGGAAGGCTATCAGCGATTGTCCGACATTCACGCCTACATCAATAAAACTGCTTCCTGCGGACATCTGCATGGATTTGACAAGCTGGAAAAACCAGTCGCCATCGTCGATGGCGAAATTGGATAACCCGATGTTGTGAATTACGGGAATTTTAAAGCGTTTGTTGTTGAATGTGACAGACCGCGTGAAATTTACATGACGGCTCACGTCCTTAATCGTCTGTCTTACGAGTTTCGTTAGAGAATCCATTGATTGTGAGTGGTATAGTATAACATATAAACCTACGTAT
>DATMSL010000270.1:0-16608 GCA_035565435.1 Dyadobacter sp.
AATCGTGGCTGGGTACCCGCGCTTTTTTGATTCCTTTTTCAGTGAAGGAAATTAATTTGAATAAACTGTTTTCGCAGATAGCAGCAATGGGAGCACGCTTTTTAAGCAATTACATTCTGCATAAACAATTTACCTTCCGGGATACCGGCTTCTATGACCGGCTGAAAAGATTGCTGCGTATCTGAGCCGTATTTCAACAGCGCGTGACGGTAAATGTCGGCCGATTTTCCCTTTTAAGGCCAACAGATAGCGCTGAGCGGGGCAATTGCCTTGCAGGAATGCCCGTGCAACGCCTATATTTATCCCTTCGAACGAAACCTTTGAATGGAAAAAGAGAACGAATTGTTCGGCGTGAAGGAAATCGCCAGGCGCGCCAATGTCTCCACCGCTACGGTCGATCGCGTGCTGCATAACCGGACGGGTGTTTCGGAGAAGACCAAGGCGAAGATCAATGCGATCATCAAGGAGATGGACTACCAGCCCAATATCCTTGCCAGCCGGCTGGCCTCCAAAAAGATCATTAGCCTAGCCGCGTTGATACCCGACGTGTCGGAAGAGACGGATTTCTGGTCGGCACCGTTGAACGGCATCCGCCGCGCGGAGGCGGAAATGAAGCAGTATGGAGTACAGGTGCAGGTGTTTTTGTTCGATCTGAATGATAAGGATTCGTTCGCGGACCAGATCCGGCGCGTGCTGGATGCCGGTTTTCATGGAATCCTGATTTCCCCTTCCTTCATCGAGGAAACCCGGAAGTTCGCGGCGGAATGCGTGCGGCGTAAGGTTCCGTACGTTTTCATCGATTCCGATATCCCCGACCTGCACAGCCTCTCGTACATAGGCCCGCACCTGCGCAAAAGCGGGTACGTAGGCGCGAAGCTCCTCACTTATCGGCTGGAACCGGAGAAGAAGGTGCTGATCATCAATATTTCCAAGGAGATCGACAATTACAATTACCTCGAAATCGAGGATGGTTTCAGGGCATATTTCAATGACAATAACCAGCCGAATGAGATTGTGCGGATCGATATCCGCGAAACGGATTACCAGTCGGTAGCGCGGCACCTTACTTATGTATTCCATTTAAATAAGGATATCGGCGCGGCTTTCGTCACCAACTCGCGCGTGCATACGGTTGCATCTTTCCTGAAAAACAGCCACCGCACCCACGTATCGCTGATCGGATACGATTTTGTGACGGAAAACGTGGACTACCTGGAAGATAATGTGATCGACTTTCTGATCTGCCACCGCCCCGATGACCAGGGGTACCGCGGCATGATGGCGCTCTACCAGACGCTCGTCGTCAATGCGCCCGTCACGAAGCAGAATTATATGCCTATTGATATTGTAACGAAAGAGAATTACGAGTTTTATCAGAATTAGTTTCCCGAAATGTAGCCCGTCTCCCCTAAACAGGATGAACCTGTTTTAATGGGCTTTTGGGGAATAAAATTCAGATATTGGATCAGGGTAGCTGCCTGATATCGAGTCTGGTTATTTGAAACACATTCCCAAACCCATGATTTCCGGAAAACCTGAACATTTCTCCCGACGCGAATTTGCCCGCCGAGCAGGTATGCTGGCTGCTGCCGGTATGTTTGCGACTGAAAACCAAATCCCGAACCCATTTTCGAAACCAGCCGTGAAGAAAATCACCATCAAAAACGTCAGCTCCAACTTTGAGCGGGAGCCGCTGAACCCCTATCGTTTCAAAGGCAGCGCTATAACCGACAGCTGGCAGGCTATTGCAATGCTGGAATCCGATTCGGGTATCCGCAAAGTAGGCCTGGGTACGCAAGGCGTATTATGGTCGGATTCGAAGGTTTTCGCCGCCCATTCCGAAAGTGCCGGTAATGCATTGATGTATGCCATGAGCGAGCATGCTTTGCAGATGATCAAAGGGACGTCGTTCAACGATCCGGTGCAGTTGCTCGATGATATCCTACCCGAAGTGCTCGCTTATGGCAAGAAAATCACCGGTAATCCGGACCTGCGGAAGACCTTTGCATTGAATGCTCTGGTATGCGTGGACAATGCGGCGTGGCTGCTTTACGCACAGGAAAACGGTATGAAACAATTTGATGAAATGGTGCCTGCCGCCTACCGGCCCGGACTTTCCTACCGGCATGAGAAAGTGGCGAGTATCCCTTCGTTTGCGGTGGGTACTTCGCCGGAGCGCATTAAGCAGGCGGCTGATGAAGGTTATTTTATATTAAAACTCAAAACCGGCGCAGCAGGAACGCAGCAGGAGATGATCGAAAAGGATATCGCCTTCCTGACGGCCGTACACAAGGCGATCGGCCACTACGAAACACCTTATACCCAAAGCGGAAAGATTCCTTACTATTTCGACGCGAATGGCCGCTACGAGAAGAAAGAAACGTTGCTCCGCTTTCTCGATCATGCCAAAAAAATCGGTGCATTCGATCAGATTGCGGTGATTGAAGAGCCGTTTGAGGAAAGCAACGAGGCCTTTGTGGGTGACCTGGGCGTGCGTGTGGCTGCGGACGAAAGCGCACACACGGTAGAGGACGCCGCACATCGCATTGAGCTCGGATATTCGGCGATTGCGGTGAAAGCGATTGCCAAGACGCTGAGTATGACGATGAAAATCACCCAGCTGGCCTATGAAAAAAAGGTGCCCTGCTTCTGCGCCGACCTTACGGTGAACCCTATCCTGGTCGACTGGAATAAAAATGTGGCCGCCCGTTTGCAGCCTTTCCCCGGAATGTCGGTAGGCTTGCAGGAAACGAACGGCCATCAATATTATAAGAACTGGGACAAGCTCGCGGCTTTCCACCCTATGGCGAATGGAAGCTGGACAAAAACCCAGAAAGGAGTGTACCTTACAGATAAGTCGTTTTACGCCGAAAGTGGCGGAATTTTAGCTCCTTCGGCGCATTATGAAGCGATGTTTGCCAGCTGAAACGGCTGTCAGATCTGCTTCAGTGCCTTGAAAATTTCGGCGTGCGGCTGTTCGCCTTCGAATGTCCTCACCAGGTTTCCTTTTTTGTCGTAAATGGCAATGTAAGGGAACGAGCGGATCTGGTAATAGCGCTGCACGAGGTAAGAAGTTCCTTCTGTGCCCACTTTGAAATTCGGGTAAGTACCGAGGCTGTATTGGCTCACAAATGGTTTCAGCATGTCCATGGCCTGAAATGTGACCATAACCACCTGTTTGTTGGCAACCACGCTGGAGTTTTTCAGCAAATCTTTGGTGAAGCTCTGGCAGTGTTCGCAATCGGGTGAAAAATAGATGAGTACCACAGGCCCGGCCGCAAGCTGCGACGACGTGTATTGCTGGCCATTTACGAGCCTGATCTGAAAGGGGGCTATTTTTTTACTGGTGGCAGCAACCTGGGCATAGCCATTTGACATGCCGACCATCAATAATAACAAGAATGATAACTTACGGAACATAGCACTTATAATAGTAAAAATGAGTCCGCAAGTTATCAATCTTTGGGGTATCAGAGGTGGGATGACCCGCTAACTTTTTCGGAAATGTTGCGCAGCTGGCGAGTATGCCTTTTCGAATGGCACAGTACAAATTGCATCCATTCCCAGCGGGTAAGGTTGGCGATTTGGGGGAATTCGAAATCCGTACACGTAAGCGTGAGGTCTTCGTTGGCCGCGATCTCACGGATCGCCGCACGTTCGGCCTTGAATGCTTCGAGCAATTGCTGCTGATCGTGCGGGCCCGCCGACGGGATGATGAACTCAGGCGCCTGGTATCTGGCCGCGAAATCGAGGAATATCGATTCGATTACCGGTACATATTGCGCCACCGGGCGGTCGGTTTTCTCGGTAGAGCCGAGTACCGTTTCGGGAATGCCGGATTCGGCCATCAGGATGTGTTCAACGACCTGTCCGGCTGTCCAGCTGCCTTCGAACGGGACGATATTTACCTGCCGGGGGCTCAATGCGGCAAGGATCGAATAAAATTCCTGCTCGGTTTGGTCGAGATCGTGCAATAGCTGTTTTCGGTCCACTGCTTCGTTTGTTTTCGCTTCCGCGGATGATGAAATGATTGACATAGCTTTTGAATGGATTAGTTGTTGATGGATTAGTTATGTGTGCTTACTTTTCTAAAATGCCTTTCAATGTCTGAAGGCTCTGTTCCAGATCGGCACCTAGCATGCCGTCCATGAGGGTGTTCATCAGGTTCATGGGGTAGGCGCTTCGCCCGCTCATTCCCCATGACACTTTCGTTTGCGTCGGCGAAATAGTCTCGGTGGTCATTTCGGTCGTGGCAAGTCCTTCGAAAGGTCTGATGAACCGCACTTCAAGGTTGATCTTTTTACCCTCGTCGAGCAACTTGATTTCTTCTTCTCCTTTTCCGACGTCGTCTTTCTGGCTGTCCCAGGCGTATACAAAGCCCACAGTGCCGTCAGTACCGTGGTAGTCCTTTTTCATATTCGGGTCCATCATTACCCATTTGTTATAATGCTCCTGGTTTTTAATGAATTTGACATAGTCAAAAACCTCCTGGCTGGGTTTGTTGATGGTGATCTCCCGTTTGACGCTGTATTCCTTGCTCACAAAAAGTGCGGCCACCAGCGCCAGTACAATGATGCCTGCGATGACAAACAGGATTTTCTTAATGATCTTCATTTTTGAGATGTTTTAGGTTATGGGATTGGTAATAAGTTAGTTGCGGAATATAGAAGTGGGGTCCGCAAGCCCGGGCGACCCTAGGCCGTAGCAAAAGTTTGCCGCTGCAATTTGTGGGAGTAAATATAGGACACGGCGATCAGGGCAAATCCGATGATGAAACCTGCCCACATATCGGGGCCGTCGCCGAATGCAATGTGCGAGTAAAACGCGCCGAACAAATCATAAAAAATACCCGCATAGGCCCATTCCTTAATTCTCGGATAACCCGGAACGAGGATCGCAATGACGCCTAAGATTTTGGCAACGCCCAGGAAAGGCACGATATAGGCCGGATAGCCGATGCGCGTCACGTGCGCGACAGCCTCCGGTGCCGAAATGGCGTCGTACACCGCGCCGATGCCGATCATGACGGCGAGCAGCCCGGTGACGACCCAGTAGATGATCCTTGTCTTTTTCATAGTTGATGTAGTTTATATGGTTATAGAATGGATAGGATTTGCAATGCCAGCGGCGTGTTGGGTTTCGGAATAAATATCTTCCAGAACGGCCGCCTCATAACCGAAGCTTTCCAGCAGCCCTATAATGCTGAGGTTGCATACCGCCGCTCCATCACAACTGATTCGCAATACTTTATCACAATCTTCAAGGTCGAAGCTCGCCTGGTAGCCCGTGAACGCAAGGCAAATCAGATCGATAAGTAACCTAGCCTGGCTTTGCTTCTCTACGGTCGTTTTGAATACCTCTACCATTTGTTCCGATCAGTTTTGGAGCCGTTTTGAACCGCTCTGTTTAGCATTATTCCGATGTTACAAACTAAGCGGGTTCAATCCAGAAAAACAGATGTGATTTGCGACATTGTCAGGGGGTGATTGTGACAAAGGAAATTAACCCCGCGTTGCACCGATCGCTAATCCACATCTCTCACATGCTCAATGACGTGGGCTTGGTGCCGTTACATCTGATACCTTGGCATTCTCTCAGCTATTTACAGGCATTCATAAACGGAAACCAGGAGTGATAACAGACGACAGCGTATTGATCGCGCAGGTGTTGCAAGCCAACGATTACCAGGTATTAGCCGCAAGTACAGCCATGACTTACCGGGATATGTTGAAGGCCATCCATCCCGACAAATGCAGTCATCCTTCCGCGCAGGAAGCCACGAACCGTTTGATCGAACTGTTCCGGCATTTTGGTAACGGATCTCCCTTTGCCGACGATTCTGGCAAGTTCCTGACCAATAACCACTGGGTACTCTTTCAGGGCGACAGGCAGGCCGTGTTGCAGGCCAGGCGGAATCAGCAGGAAATCGCAGCCGGTGCGCCGGAGCATTTCAGGCGCTACATGCCTTATAGCTGGGATTCAGACAGTAGTTTCTTGCTTTCCCAAAGAGCGATACCGCTGTTGAACCTGACATTGCCGCAAGAGCACGTCAACTGGGTCGTCTCGCGGTTGCTGGAATTCTGCATGTTGCTGCACAGGCACACGGACCGTGCACACCTGGGCCTGACGCCTGCGCAGGTAATGCTCGTGCCCGAAACGCACGGGATTGCCGTGGCCGGTTTTTACCACCTGTCCCCGCTGAATGGCAAGGTGCAGACCATATCGGGCGCTTACCGGCACTGGTATCCCGCTTCACTGCTGCGAGATAAAAAAGCGACCGAAAATGCCGACCTGGAAATGGTGAAACGCATGGGCGCTTATCTTCTTGGCGACTATTCCGGGCTTGGTACTTCGTTGCGAAAAACCCACCACGGGGAGTTTGTAGATTTTCTCCTGAGCTCCGATGACGATTCGCTGACGTGCTACGAAAAGTATCGCGAAATGCTCGACAGAAATTTTCCATCACAATTCATACACTTAAATATTTGAAACAATGGGCTATTCCTCATGGAGCGACGATGCTTACGACAGCGTAAGCCGGGTACGCAGGACGCAATCGATCGACGACAATTTCACACAAAACAAGCTGGGTGTGATCCACCCCGACCTTTCTCCGGAGGGTGTCGATGTGCGGGAGTCGCGGGATTCGCAGTTGCATCCCGATTCAGTGCCGATCATCGTGGCGCTCGACGTAACAGGTTCGATGGGTTCGATCCCCGAAAACCTGATCAAAAACAAACTCGGCGCATTGATGAATACATTGATAAGCAATGGTATTCTGGATCCGCAAATCATGTTTATGGCGGTTGGAGACCATATTTCCGACGACTATCCCTTGCAGGTGGGTCAGTTTGAATCAGGCACAATGGAGTTGGACGCCTGCCTTTCCAGGATTTTCATCGAGCGGGGCGGAGGCGGACAGAACCGTGAAAGCTACCCATTGGCATGGTACTTCGCAGCAAGACATACTTCCATTGATTCGTTTGAGAAAAGGCAGGAGAAGGGCTTCCTGTTTACGATAGGCGATGAAGGTTTCCACGATGTAATGGCCGCCGATTTATTACAGGCTAAATGCGGGTACCGCGGAAAGGAAAATCTCAGCGCGGCGTCATTATTAAACGAAGCGTGCCGGTCATATTTCGTTTTTCACATTCATGCCAACGAAGCCAGCTATCACAATGATCATTTCGTGTTTTCACAATGGAAGACGTTGCTCGGCGAGCGTTTCCTGGTGCTGGAAGACCAGAATAACATTGCCGAACTCATCGCTACCACCGTGGCGCTGGTCAAAGGGGTTAGTGTTGATGCTGCAATGAGTGGTTTTGATAGCAAAACAAGGCAATCTGTTTCCAATGCTTTGGTGGCCGTCAAAGATTCACTCATTCGCCGCGACCACGGTACTTCCGGTATCATCGCATTGTAATGAGGCATATTCACATTGTTTTGGGGATGGGTTATGGGGATGAGGGAAAGGGCGTTTTTACCGACTACCTTTCCTCCAAACTGGACCACCCGGTTGTGATCAGGTTCAATGGAGGGCATCAATGCGGGCATACCGTTATGCACACGGATGGTCAGCTGCATGTGTTTTCCAACTTTGGTTCAGGGTCTTTCCGGCAGGTACCCGTGTTTTTCTCGCGGTTCTGTACGATCGATCCGACGGGTATTGTGCGGGAACTCAGGGCATTGCAGCGATGGGACATCAGCCCGGTATTGTTTGTGGACCCGCTAGCCATGGTTACAACTCCTTTTGACAAATTCTATAATATAAACGACCGCGTCAACCTCGCTCACGGCACCGTGGGCGTGGGCTTTGGCGCGACCATCGAGCGGAACCAGGGACCATTCAAGCTTTATGCCCAGGATCTGTTTTTCCCCGCGGTCTTGGAACGTAAGCTGGAAGGCGTCCGCGACCACTACCGGACCAAGTTCAAAGCCCGTGGCCTGGAAAGCTGCCTGGAAGCCCTGGAACTGGAAATCATGCGGCTGGACCAGTTCCTGCGCGATGTGGATAGCGCCCGCGGTACAATCCGCTTGCTGACGGAAAGCCGGTTGTTCGAAATGGGTTTTGAAAACTATATTTTCGAAGGCGGTCAGGGGATCCTGCTGGATATGGATTTCGGAATCTTCCCGAATGTCACCCGCTCGAATACGACCAGCCGAAATGCATTTGAAATATTACGCCGCAATGGCCCGCACGCTGCCCCGACGGTTTATTACCTTACGAGGGCCTATCAAACCCGTCATGGTAACGGCTGGATGTCGGCAGAAAGCTACCCCGTCTCCCTCATCCATAATCTGCACGAAACGAACCGCCCGGATGGGTACCAGGGTGCATTCAGGACGGGAATTCTCGATACCGATATGCTCAGGTATGCGCTGCAATGCGATGCTAATTTTGCGGGTAACGCAGAAAAGCAAATGGTCATCTCCTGCATGGACCAACTGACGGGCTATCAATACCTTTCGGGCGGAAATGTGCTTACCGCACCAACGAGGGATTCGTTTCTGAAACAAATTGCGCTTTGCGAAAAGGTCTGGACCAACGATGGACCAGGATCAGACACGCTAAGGCAATGGCGCTGATGGATTGTGGGCTTATTTTCCAGGATTGAACTCCGGAAGAGCTCCGGCGATTCTGGTGAAAGGAAACGTGTTATACTTATAATATGTTTGATACTTTTAATAATATTGAATGGTCTGGACAAATGGTACTTTCAGCTCCCGAGGCTATTCTGCATTAGCTGCTGAGTCGGAGAAGGCTGAAAGTAGGAGGGAGGCGCCTGATGTTACTTAAATACCCCAGGCCGTAATCATGATGTTTCTCGGCCCGCCGTAATCGCGGTGCTCGCAGAGATAAATACCCTGCCATGTACCGAGAGCGAGCCGGCCGTTCCGCACTGGGATCATTACCGAACTTCCCAGTAGTGAAGCTTTCAAATGCGCCGGCATATCGTCGGAACCCTCGTAGTCGTGCCGGTAATCGGGGTCGTTTTCAGGGACGGATTTATTGAAATACATTTCGAAATCGATGCGCACAGTCGGGTCCGCGTTTTCGTTGATCGTCAGCGAAGCCGAGGTGTGCTGGATAAATACCTGGCACATCCCGGCCTTGATTTCGCTGATCGACGGTAATGCGTGAAGGACTTCCCCCGTAATGAGGTGGAAACCGCGGCTTCTTGCTTTGAGCTGAATACCTTGCTGAAACATTTTCATAAATGCCTGATCGCTGTTTAGCCCGCAAGAAAGCACAATTCCGCCTTTTTTACATGTAACGCATGCCCGGATACCCGAGCAATCTCCGCCAGAGCGCTATTTGTCCGACGATATTCGCCTCCCGGTAGATCGAGAAGGTGATCAGTTCATACAGCGACAATGAGAACTCCGGTCCCATATCGATGCGCCGCTCCAATTCTTCATCGCTCACATTGCTCAGCAATTCTTTCAGGATAGGGGTGATTTTATTCCAATCCTCCTGATACGACGCGATCGACGGATACTCCACACCATCCTGAATACCTTTGAAGTCTTTGAAAAACTCGTTGGCCTGCTGCTGGCCCTCATAGCCGAGCTGGCGTGCAAGATCGAAACGCTGCTCCACGAGTGCGCCCGCGAGCCAGCCAATATGGTTGGCTTTGGTATCCAGCCGCTTTTGCGTGTCGTCGTGGGATATGTTTTCTGTTACAAAGGCAAAAAAGGGGGTTTGCAAGTCATAAAGGCTCACAATGCCCTGCATGCGGGTGCTCTTCACATTTTCCATGTTTTCAGTTGATGGTTTAAGGGTGATTATTTTTCAGTTTCAATGACCGACAGGATGTTACCCGCCGGATCGGTGAACCAGGCGATGGTAGGGCCGTTGCCCCGCATGATATCGTCCGGGTCCGTCTTAAATCCCGGCCAGTCGTAGCTTTCGAACTTCACACCCTTTGATTTGAGTGTTTTAACAACTTCTTCAATGTTCCTCACCGGGAAATTGAGTACGGTGAACGTCGCTGGCTCGTGATTCGGTTTTTCGTACAGGATCACTTCGTAGCCTCCGTGAATGTGCAAATGGAGGACCGGCATTTCCTGCTCCTGCGATACTTCTATTCCAAGTGTTTCGCCGTAAAACTGTTGTGCTTTCCGCAGGTCGTCTACCGAGTATCCGCTAAAAGCTTTCGTTTGTCCAAACATAGCTGTGTAGGTTAGTTGTTGATTGAAAATAAAAGACTATGAGGCCTGCTCGCTGACGGGCACGTCGTCGGTATCATATTCAGGTGCTGGTTTCTGATAAACGAGCGACAATTTCCGATATGCGGCCGACTGCATGGCGATCAGCGTAACAATGAGACCCACAATACCCGTCACGATAAATAAAAGTGCCAGGCCACGGGCCGTTCCGGTCCCGAACCAGGAGCCGATCAGGCGCACGCCGGCGCCGGTGGTCATGAAAGGAATGAAAACAAACTTGGCAATAGGCCCGATCATGAATGCGGTGATCGGGGAGGCAGCCTGCTCAATGCTCTGCGCGAACCCGAACACGCGGCCCTGACGTTCGTGCGGGATGACTTTTTGAAGGATCGTCTGCTCGGTCGCTTCAACGACCGGGATCAGGCAGAGGTAAACGAACATACCAATGCCCAGCAACACGATGGACGATTGAATGGGGAAGATCATGCAGATCAGCCACATCACGATATTGGAGGTAAACAAGGTTTTCAAAGGCATTTTTCCCAAACCGCGCTTGGCTACCACCAATCCACCGACGATGAAACCGAGGCTCAGCACGCCCCACAGGATTCCCCAAGCCTGCACCGATACGAGCGAGAGACCGTATGCGTCCATGAGTGACATGAATACCCCACCCAGGAAGTTGTTGAACGTATTGAAGAAAATTAACCCGAAAAGGCCCGGAACCATACCCACAGCCGCAATGGTACCCCGGATATCGATATGCTGCGCGTGCGATTCGGTGTGGACCACTTCTTTTTCAGGAATGGAGATCGTGAGTAAATGCAGAATTACCAGGATGCTTAGTCCCACAGCCAGCACCATCATCCATAATACACCCAGGTAACCGATTACCAGCCCGCTGAAAATCGACGCGACCAGGAACGACACGCCGTTCGCCGTACCAACCATTCCGTTGGCCTTGTCCCGGTTGTCTTCCTCGATCAGGATCGTCACGACAGTCGATAATGCAATGGAGCGGATGTTCCCGGTAATAGCCCCAAAAAGGCAAAGCGTAATGAAAAGCCAGAGGTTAACGCTCGAATCGTCTTTGAAAACGGTTTCGGGTGTAGAAATGTATATGATCAGGGCGATGATGTAGAGTACGAGGCTGAGTGTGGCCGAGAGCATCATCGACGTCTTTTTTCGGTACCTATCGACAATCGAGCCCAGAAAGAAGCCGGAAACGGCCACTGTTGCAAGATAAACCCCGGCCATGACCGACGTAGCGAGTACCGACCGGGTTTCAAGATAGACCCAGAATGTGACGGCAAACCAGACAAACGTATTCGTAAGCGCGGCCGCCAGCGAGTTGGCTAAAACCGCATAGAACGTTTTCATAACGATATGGATTAATTACCGGATTGTCACCGGCTTGCGAAGTGTTGTTACAAAAATACGGCCAGCCCGGTATTTTTCCGGGGTGAGTATAGGACAATTTACGGGTGTGATTGTGCCAAAGAAAGTCTCGGCGAGGGGATGAAATGCCGGAGAAATGAAAAACCCCGGTTTTCTCCGGGGTTAGGGCTATTTCGGATCCACGCGTTGGTGCGCGGCTTTCGGAGTGTTGTATTGGGTTGGCTGCGGCGCCGCCGACTGTGTATTAGCCTGGCCCTGCTGTGGCACCGTTTGGCCTGTGGTGGGCTGTTGTGTGGTGTTTTGCACAGGTGACGTTTGTGTTGCGGGAGCATAGGTCCCGGGGGCAGGAGTTCCGGTCGAAGGAGCCGGCTGCATTTGAACCTGCTGAACCTGGCCGGATGCAGCGGCGGATTGCTGCTGGATCAACTGTGGCTGATAGCGTTCGGGCATGGTCCGCGGATCTTGTGAGGTGGTTACTTTGGGTACCGTTCCCTGCTGGGTAACGGGCCGTGAGTTCACTTCAAATCCCAGGTCCTGCACCTCGGATACTTTCTGACCGGGTACAACGGCCGGCGCCGGTTGCACGATGGTACCGAGCTGTCCCGGCGCCTCAGGCGCAATCTGGCCCGTAGGTTTTGGTTTGAAAGTAGCTGCGGGGGCCGATTGCGCGCCGGAATAGGCTCTCGGGACTTGTCCTGTTGGCGCGGGCTGTCGCACCTGCGCATGGGTGTTGGTCAAGGAAAACAGCAGGCCCGCAGTGGCGGCCAGTGTCATTACTTTGGATTTCATGTGCGGCATAGTTCTCAATTTCAAGAGTTTCAACGACGCTAAGGTAGGCACTAAAACCATTCCATGAAAATCAAAGCCCCATTTCCCTTTCCGGCCAGAGTATCGGCGTGCCAGCGCAGCTTACCCGGAAGAAAGTGAAATGGGGCGGAATTTACCGGCTGTTAGGCGCGATCCCAGAAGAACGGCGGTTCTACGCCCAGCGCACGCAGGTACACATAGCCTTGCGCGCGGTGGTGAACCTCATTGTCGATCAGGTAAAGGATCGTGTTGTAGATGGTGTTTTCGTACATTCCAAAGGCGGCCTCTACCTCGCTGAAGCGCTGCGCGGGGATTTGCGGCCATAGCGTGTTAATGTAGTCGGTTACCAGGTCCCAAAGGTTGAGCACTTCGGCCTTGGTGGCCGGAGCGGGAGTCGAGTGATCGAGCACCGGCTCGCTGAACGTCCAGTCGCCAAATGCGATACCGCGGATGCCGGGAGCGGCCAGGCCGATCATCTCCATGGTGAGCTGGGCGTAAGTGCGCATGCCGCCGATCGAAAAAGTATAAAACTGATCCTCAGGAAATGCTTCGATAACCTTGCGGCTGACGCGACGGTGGCCTTGCCAATGTTCCAGAAGTGCCTCAGCGGTAATAACGGTTGCGGGAGCGGCCAGTTCTTGTGCGGTGTTAGTAGTTTCCATGTCAAAGGTTTTTAAAGTTTATTGTTTGATTACATTACAAACTAAACATCGCCGAGTGACAGCAGTATGTCAGCAGGATTTTCGGACCGTTGAAAAAAAAACAGTTTTATTTTAAAACCTTCAAATCCGGCCCGAAACGGTAGGTTTTGCCCTTCGCTGTATTCACCGACACCACGTTGTTGCCATAGCGCAGCCTGCATGGGTTGCCGGCTTTCGAGCGGATCGTCAGGGTTTCGAGCTTACCGTTTTTCCAGGTCATATCCATTTCAAATCCGCCGCGGGTGCAAAGTCCGGTGACACGGCCCGTTGGCAGCGCGCCCGGTAATGCAGGCAACAGATTGATTTCGTTCAGATGGCTCTGCACCAGTGTTTCGAGGATACCGGCAGCGCCGCCGAAGTTGCCGTCGATCTGAAACGGCGGGTGGGCATCGAACAGGTTGGGGTAGGAGCCGCCACCGCTCATTTTCTGGCCAGCCTCATACACCGGATTGAAAAGCTTGCGGATCATGGTATAGGCATGTTCGCCGTCCAGGAACCGTGCCCAATAGTTGATTTTCCACGCCAGACTCCACCCTGTGCCGTCATCGCCACGGTAGCGGAGCGATTTCATTGCCGCTTTGAGCAGCTCGGGCGTATCGGCTGGCGTGATCTCTTCGCCCGGGTACACACCCCACAAATGCGAAACATGGCGGTGATGACTGGTGGTATCGTCGATGTCGGTCATCCATTCCTGCAACTGTCCGTAACGGCCAATCCGGTTCGGTGCGATTTGCCGGCTGGTTTCAGCCAGTTTTTGGGCAAATGCGGCATCTGTTTTCAAAATATCGGCCGTTTCAATGCAGGCCTTGAATAGCGCACGGATGATCTGATGATCCATGGTTGGACCGGCTACCAACCCGCCGTTTTCCGGAGAATTGGATGGCGAACTGATCAGGAAACCTGTTTTCGGATCCTTGACCAAAAAATCGAGGAAAAACTCGGCCGCTCCTTTCATTAATGGATAAGCAGTGTTTTGCAGGAATGTCTTATCCTGCGTGAATCGGTAGTGTTCCCACAAATGCAGGCTGAGCCAGGCGCCCCCCGTTACCCAAATGCCGTGATTGGACGCATTGATTGGCGCCGCCCCACGCCACACATCCGTATTATGGTGTAACACCCAGCCCTTTGCGTTGTAATGTTCTTTCGCTACTTCCGTTCCTGTTTGAGAAACCTCCTTTACCATTTGAAACAGCGGTTCGTGGCACTCGCTGAGGTTGGTCATTTCGGCAGGCCAGTAGTTCATTTCGGTGTTGATGTTCACCGTGTACTTGCTATCCCAAGATGGATTGAGCTTGTGGTTCCATTTACCTTGCAAATTGGCGGGATGCGTTCCCGGCCGGCTACTGGCAATGAGCAGGTATCGCGCAAACTGGACATACAACGCGAGTAATGCCGGGTCGTCGGGGTTTTTCTTGAACTGGCTCAGGCGTTCGTCGGTAGGTAATGCGGAGGCATTGCTGGCAGGCAGCGTCAGCGCGAAACGGTTGTAAAGTTTATAGTAATCAGCCAGATGTGCGGCCAAAGCGGTCTGAAATGCGGGAGCTTTTTGCAAAATTCCGGTCGCTTTTTGAGCAGGATCGCCATTAATGTTTTTGTAGTCAATATAGTTCGTTGCTGCGGCGAGAACAAGTGTAGCATTGGTCGCATTGGAAACTGACAGCTTTCCTTCTTCCTGTTTCACGGTTCCGTCGGTGATCAGTTTCAAGCGGGCAATGCCGCGGAGTGCGCCTTTGTCAACATGGACGCCCAGTTCGATTTCATTGCCATTGATTTTGACTTCCTTACTGGCGTGAATGGCATCCATTCGCACGGAGCAATACAGCTTGCCCTTTTGCAAGCTCTTAATGTGATAGTAAATCGCTTTCGCGGGATAGCTTGCAAAGGCCTCGCGCGTATAGCGGACGCCGCCCGATTCATAACTGCTTTTTACAGTGGCGCCCCGGAGATCGAGTTCCCGCACATATGCACTATGCTGCATGTGGCCCGGAAAGTCTACATACACATCACCAAAAGCCTGGTAGGCCATTTGCCGCATGGGCTGGCTCATGAATTGCTCATTAGCCAGTTTTTCGGCTTCCTTTTGCTGGCCTTCATGGAGCAGTCGGCGAATCTCACCCAGGTGCGCGGAGGCTCCCTTGTGCGCGTAACTTCTTGGTTCGCCGTTCCATAGGGTCTCTTCGTTAAACTGGATCTGGTCGGTTTCCACGCCGCCGAAAACCATGGCGGCCAGTGTGCCATTGCCGATCGGTAATGCTTCTTCCCATTGTTTTGCGGGTTGTTTATACCAAAGCTTCGAGCTGGCGTCGCCCTGTGCGTGGCATTGGAAGATAATAAGTGTAAGAAAGGTAACGGTCTGAATCAGAGGCTTCATGCCGGTTATGGATATAGTGAATAAAAGAGCAGGCTGTACAAAAAGGTAGTGCTGCTGCCTTGCTGACGTGTTTTTAGCCGCCGCGCCCGTACAAGCAAGCCCGGTAATACATGGTATTTCCTGTAATACAGCTAGTTTTTTTCACGCCATTATACTACCTTATTAGCCGGTTACCTGCCACACTTTGCGTGCCACACTATGCGAGTTTGTGTTTCTAAAATCGGGCTGGACGGCATCAGGGATTTGCGCACGATGTTCCTGCATGAAAACCACTTCCAGTTCGTCTGCAACAAGTGCCACGACTACGGCTGGGCCGATACCTGGCTGTTCAGGATCGATAACGTCCGTGTCGGTTATGGTTCCGTTTGGGGAACCGACCGCCGGCAGGACCGCGACACCATCTTCGAGTTTTATCTGCTGCCGCCGTACCGTAAACATGCCAGCATTGTTTTCGAGGAATTTCAAATGCATTGCAAGGCGATCTGGATCGAGAGCCAGAGCAACGACATTTTTCTGACTACAATGCTATACCGCTTTTGCGAAAATTCCTTTGCGGAGGCAATCCTTTTCGAAGATGATTTTCAGACATCGTTCGAAGTACCGGGCGCGATTTTCCGTAAACGTTCAGAGTACGATCCTATGGACGGCGACGAGAGCGAATACGTGATCGACGTGGGCGGAGAAATAGTGGCCAGCGGTGGGCTGATGCTCAATTACAACATTCCCTATGCGGACATTTATATGCAAACCCGGGAGTCGTACCGCGAGAAAGGCTATGCGACGTACATTGTTCAGGAACTGAAACGGATGGCGTACAAAATGGGGCGCGTCCCTGCCGCGCGCTGCAATATCGGCAACCGGGTTTCACAAGCCACTTTGGAGAAAGCGGGTTTCAGAGTTTGCGGTTTCAGGTTGAAAGGAGCGATCAGGGTTTTGGAAGAATAGAGGGCCACGGCACGCTTTTTTAAAGTAGCAGGACTCAATCAAACAACTGAAACCATGGCTACTACAACAAAGGGCAATACCAAAGAAGCCTCTTCTAAAATGAAACCAGGCGCTTCGGAAAAAAGCGCTTCTTCGAAAAGTACGGCCACCAAGGCTGCGACCAAAAGCACCGCAAAATCGACGTCTTCGAAGGCATCCGCTAGTAAAAAAACAGCC
>DATMSL010000271.1:0-4028 GCA_035565435.1 Dyadobacter sp.
CTACCATACTGGCAGAAGGCACCCAAAACGACGTGCTTGCTCCCCAGATCAAAGATGCCGTGCAGCATCTGGATGTTTTCTTCGTGGAAAATATCCGCACTGCCCGGCGCTTCATCAGCAGCCTGAAACTCGGCAAAGTAATCGACGAGCTGACATTCATCGAACTGAACAAGGATACGCCGGAAACCGAAACCGTTGCGTCAATGCGAAGCCTTTTAAAAAATGCCGGCGTGATATCGGAGGCGGGTTGCCCGGGCGTAGCCGACCCCGGCGCAGTGGCAGTGCGCATTGCGCACGAGTTGGGGATACGTGTAGTGCCGCTGGTGGGGCCGTCGTCCATTCTGCTGGCATTGATGGCTTCCGGGATGAGCGGGCAATCGTTCGCATTTCACGGTTACTTGCCTATTGATAAAGTACAGCGCAAGAAGGCATTGCAAACCCTTGAAAGAAACGCACGGCAATATCAGCAGACGCAGATATTCATGGAAACACCTTTCCGTAACAACCAACTGCTGGAAGCGGTGATAGAAGCATGCTCGCCCGATTTGTCATTATGCATCGCCGCCAACGTCACCGCGCCGGACGAGTTGATCAAGACCATGCCCGTTAGGAAATGGAAGGCACAGAAGCCTGATTTGCATAAAATCCCAGCTATTTTCCTCATCGGATAGGCTTTTGGCGAACACTCTTTTAATTTTACCAGTTACAACGCAGAAAGATATTCCCGGGTCTTTCGTTCTTTTTGCAAACTGCTATTCATTTTGAAAAAATATATTCTGATATCCATCCTCGCCGCAGCCGGACTGTGGGGTTGTAACGAAGACAGCCTCGATGCGAACATTACCGTCGATTCCAATTTCCAGTCGGGAACGGCCGGAGAAAATGGCTGGACGGCCGAATATGCAGGATACGCATCAACCGCCGACTCTTCCCAACTGGATACCGTAGCCGCTACGGCGCTGCTCCCGCGGGGCCTCGACACTACGCAATACGGTTTCCGGGTCCTCTCGAGGTATTCGAAAGGCAATATGTTCAGTTATCTCAAAAAACGCGTAACTGGCTTTAAGCCCAACAAGCCTTATGAAATGACGCTTCAAGTCGACCTGGCAACCAAGTACACCGCAAGCGCCGTTGTCGACAAAGTGACGTTCAAATCGGGGGTGTCCCCAATCGAACCTGTGACTAAGAAACTGACTTCGGGTATATACGCATTCAACCTGGACAAGGGTACCGGCACGCAAGTGGGCAAGGATGTGCTGCTCAGCGGGAGCATTGCCAGTACCAATGCCGACACCCGTTATTATACATTATTAAGGTATTCCAATGACGGACAGCCCGTCACTGTGACCGCCAATAACCAGGGCGAACTATGGTTTTATGCGGGAACCGATTCGGATTACAAGGATACTACCGTATTTTACTTCGACCGCATTACAGCACGGTTCAAAGAACTGTGAAGTGTTTTGTAAATTCGCGCCCATTCATTAACCCACATATCCCTACCGGAATGGTACAGGTACAGACATTTGTCTTTAATCCATTTTCTGAAAATACCTATCTCGTATACGACGAAACGGGCGAAGCAATCATCGTCGATCCGGGCTGCTACGACCGCTCGGAAGTAAACGAGCTCACGGACTTCGTTCAACAACACGGCCTGAAACCCGTGCAGATCGTGAATACCCACGCGCATATCGACCATGTTTTGGGCGTCGCAGCACTCAAAAGGAAATACAGCATCCCGTTTGTCCTGCATAAGCTGGATGAGCCGCTTTTGAAGGCAGTCAAAACGTATGCTTCCAATTATGGCTTTTCAGCATTTGAAGAGCCGGAGATCGACGGCTTTATCAAGGAAGGCGAAACCATTGAATTTGGGAATACATCCCTAAAAATCCTATTCGTACCCGGCCACGCGCCTGGGCACGTTGCGTTGGTGAACGATGCCGGGAAATTCGTTATCGGCGGCGATGTGCTGTTCCGCATGAGTATCGGACGTACCGACCTCCCCGGAGGCAACCATGCCACATTGCTGCGGAGTATCCGGGAGCAAATGTTTACATTACCCGACGATTACACCGTGTACGCCGGCCATATGGAGCCTACCACCATTGGTTTTGAGAAAAGAAACAATCCCTTCTTCAAATAGCGCCCTATGATTCGTCGCAACATCCCCAATGCCCTCACCTGCGGCAATTTGCTTTGCGGTTGCATTGGCGTGGTGGAGGCATTCCACAACAACCTGCTGCTTTCCTGCGTGCTTATCGGCGTCGCATTGATATTCGACTTTCTGGACGGTTTTATCGCCCGTTTACTGAAAGTCACCTCTCCCATCGGCCGCGACCTCGATTCACTGGCCGACGTGGTTACATTCGGTGTGCTGCCGTCGATTATCATGTACCAACTGCTCATGCAGAGCATTCCCGACTTATTCGGTATCTGGAAAGCCTATGCCGCATTCATCATCGCGATTTTCTCGGCGATCCGTCTGGCGAAATTCAACAACGATCCACGCCAGTCCGATTCCTTCATAGGCGTACCCACACCTGCAAACGCGATGCTGATCGCATCCCTCCCCCTGATCGTCCACACTGAAAGTGATTTTTGGAAGAATATCATTATCAATACCAACAACCTGCTCCTATTAAGCGCGGTAATGTCGTACGCGCTGGTCATGGAGCTCCCGCTGATCGCGCTCAAATTCAAGAATTTCGGATGGCAGGGCAATGAGGCACGTTTCATTCTGATCGGCACTACTGTGGTGCTGCTTGCTACGTTAAAATTCCTTGCTATCCCCGCGATACTGGTCGTTTACGTGCTTCTTTCGATAGCCGCGAATGTCAGGAAAAAGCAGGCCTAAATTGGTACCAAAGACTTTTTTTTGCATTTTTGTAGTCTTTACCGGCAACGTATGTTGCTTATTATTATCATTTTAGCATTAAATACCATTCTTATCTGCCTTTAACCCTCGGCAGTTTTGAACCGTCCCCAATAGCATGGCATTCTCCCGCATCACAGGCTTAGGCTTTTACGTTCCCGACAATATCATCACCAACGACGACCTTACCCAATGGATGGAAACTTCCGACGAATGGATCCGCGAGCGGACCGGCATTCAGGAGCGTCGGTATTTCGAATACGGGAAAGATACCAATTACAGCATGGCAGCCGCCGCGTCTCGGCAGGCTTTGGAAAGGGCCGGGCTTACGCCGAATGACATAGACGTGATCGTGTACGCTACCATCACCCCCGACTATTTTTTCCCGGGTTCCGCATTTCTGATGCAGCGCGAGCTCGGCATGGACGGCAAACCGGTGATCGATATCCGCGAACAGTGCTCGGGATTTGTGTATGCACTTTCTATTGCCGATCAATTCATCAAATCGGGGATGTACAAAACGGCACTGGTGGTCGGTTCGGAAATCCAGTCGTCGTGGATCGACAAGAGCACCGCGGGGCGCAATACGGCAGTTATTTTTGGGGACGGAGCCGGAGCTGCGGTGGTTTCCACCACGGATGATCCCCAACATTGTATATTATCTACACACCTCCATGCCGACGGTCGGTTTGCCGAAGAGCTCTTTGTGAAAGATCCCGGGAGCAGCCGTGAAGGTCGTCCGGTAAGCCAGGAAGTCATCGAAGCAGGCGGGCATAATGTATATATGAACGGTAATGCCGTTTTCAAACATGCGATCGTTCGCTTTGGCGAGGTGATCCAGGAGGCTTTGGAGGCCAATGGCTATACGGCGGGAGATATTGATCTGCTCGTACCACACCAGGCGAATATACGAATCAGTGATTACGTTCGCCAGCAACTTGGACTTGCCGAATCACAGGTTATCAATAACTTACAACGTTTCGGAAACACCACGGCCGCCTCCATTCCCATTGCTTTGACGGAAGCATGGGAGACCGGAAAAGTGAAAGAAGGCGACCTGATTTGCCTCGCAGCATTCGGAAGCGGGTTTACATGGGCATCAGCGCTGATCAGGTGGTAAGGTACCCGGCTAGAATTGTCCGGTCGACAGCAT
>DATMSL010000272.1:0-3248 GCA_035565435.1 Dyadobacter sp.
ATTCATCGGCAAAATGTACATATTTTTAATTTACCTCTGCAACAAATCGTGAATTGATTAAATTGGGTGATCATCTTCTTAACCTTTGAAATTCTTCAAATGAAGCCTAATCGACGTAGTTTTCTCAAAAACGTAACAGCCGCGTCTGCACTGTTAGCCACGGAAAGTATTGCCAAGCCTTTTCACATTATCAAGGATCTCAAAAAAATCAGTCCCAATGACAAGATCCGTTTCGCAACGATAGGGATGGGCATTCAGGGGCACAGCGACACCAAAGCGGCGCTGCGCAGCTCCCAGGACGTGGAGTTCGTAGCCGCCGCCGATTTATACGACGGCCGCCTCACCCGCGTGAAGGAGCTTTATGGAAAGGATATTTTCACAACGCGCGACTATCGGCAGATCCTCGAAAGAAAGGATATCGACGCCGTCCTCGTCGTGACGCCCGACCACTGGCACGACCACATTACCAAAGCCGCATTACAGGCTGGTAAGAATGTATACTGCGAAAAACCGATGGTACACCACATCAATGAAGGCCTGTCGGTGATCGATGCCTGGAAGAAGTCCGGTAAAACCATGCAGGTCGGCAGCCAGCGGATCAGTTCGGCCTCATTTAAAGAAGCAAAGCGCTTGTTCCAGGCGGGTGAGATCGGTGAGATCAACTATGTGGAATCCAATAACGACCGCTTCAATGCTATCGGCGCATGGAACTACTCCATCCCAACCGACGCTTCGCCGAGCACCGTAGATTGGGATACCTACCTGGGTGACGCGCCCAAGCGCGCATTCGATGCGAAACGCTTTTTCCGTTGGAGAAATTACCAGGATTATGGTACCGGCGTGGGCGGTGACCTTTTTGTGCACCTCATTACCGGCGTGCATTTTGTAACCAACTCGCTCGGCCCTGAGCGCGTGATGTCATCCGGGGAACTTAGCTACTGGAAAGACGGCCGCGACGTGCCCGACGTGCTCGTGTCGATCCTTGATTACCCGAAAACTGATATTCATGCCAATTTTCAGATGGTACTCCGCGTAAACTTTGCAAATGCGGGCGCCATAGCGAACAATACCCGTATTATTGGTACCGAAGGGCAGATTGAATTTACCGAAAACAACCTGGTACTCACGAAAAAGAAACTGCCCAAAGCGCCCGGCATGGGAGGTTACGACAGCTTCAATACCTTCTCGGAAGCGCAGCAGAAGGAGTTTAAGAAGCAATACGACGCCCAGTACCCGGAAGATACCCGTAAAGCGGAACCCGTGAAAGAAGTGCGGTTCGAAGCCCCAAAGGAGGACGATGCGCATGCTAACCATTTCAGGGATTTCTTCGAAAACGTAAAGAAAGGCAGTCTTGGAACCGTTGAAGACCCGGTATTCGGCTTCCGTGCAGCGGCACCGGTACTGGCGTGCAATGAAAGCTATTTCAGCAAAAAGATCGTTCATTGGGACCCTGTCTCGATGAAGATGAAGAAGAAATAAAAACCTTCATACCGGGCGGGAGATGCACAACACCTCCCGCTTTTGTTATTTCAACCCAAATCCAACTATTCCTGGTATGAAGATCATTTCTACGATCGCGTTGGCCGTAATGCTGGCTGTCCCGGCGCTTGCCCAGACGGGGAAGGTGCTCGATAATCTGTCGTTGCCCTCCAAATTGCTTAAATCCGAAAGGAAGTTTGCCGTTTATCTGCCACCAGATTATGCGACGTCGGAGCGGAGCTATCCCGTGATGTACCTGTTGCACGGCGCCGGCGACGATCATACCGGTTGGGTACAGTTCGGTGAAGTGTTGCATATTGCCGATAAAGCAATCAGTGAAGGGACTGCCACGCCAATGATCATTATCATGCCGGATGCGAACACGGGCAGGAGAGGGTATTTCAATGACGTGAAAGGCGACTGGAACTACGAGGACTTTTTCTTTACCGAGCTTATGCCTTATGTCGAGAAGAAATTCCGCATTAAAAGTGAAAAGCGTTATCGCGCCATTGCGGGGCTTTCGATGGGCGGGGGCGGAAGCTTTATGTACGCATTGCACCACCCCGAACTGTTTTCATCGGCCTGCCCGCTCAGCGCATCCACCGGCCCGATTACCGTGGAAGATGCCAAAAAGAACCTGATCAGAAATAACCCGAATATCGCCGATTCGACGGTCGAACGATATTACAACCGGCACAGCGCGCTGGCGTTGATCAACAACATCGCCGAAGATCAGAAAAAGGCTGTACGCTGGTATATCGATTGCGGTGACGACGATTTTCTGTATGAAGGGAATAGTCTGGTTCACATTGCATTACGCAAAAAGGAAGTGCCGCATGAGTTCCGCGTACGCGAGGGCGGCCACACCTGGACTTACTGGCGCGAGTCGTTGCCGGAAGTACTGGCCTTCGTTTCCAAAGCATTCCATCAGTATTGATCGCTATGGTACAGGACGTTTTGCCAGGCATCAAACAATTTGACCTTGCGGGAAAGGTTGCCATCGTCACGGGAGGGTCCAAGGGCCTTGGCCTGGCTATGGCGGCCGGTCTGGCTTCGGCGGGTTGCGCTATTTTGTTGGTCAACCGGAGTGCTGTCGACGGTGAACGCGCCGCCGCCGAGCTGTGCATTTCGTTCGGGACGCGTGTGCTTTCTTATGCTGCGGATATTATCAGCGAAGAGCAGGTGCAAGCGATGGTGGCTTTTGCGCTGGAAAGTTTCGGAAAGATCGATATCTTGATCAATAGTGCAGGGATCAATATCCGCGGGCCGATCGATGAGCTGTCCACGGCCGATTTTAAACACGTTATGGATGTGAATGTGACCGGTACCTGGCTGGTATGCCGGGCTGTTGCGCCACATATGAAAGCACAGCACAGTGGCCGCATCATCAACCTGGCGAGCACGCTGGGGCTGGTGGGACTCGCCAACCGTACGCCTTACACAGCCAGCAAGGGGGCCATCGTGCAAATGACCCGGGCACTGGCATTAGAGCTTGCTCCTTACGACATTATGGTGAATGCCATATGTCCCGGTCCGTTCCTGACAGAGATGAATATTCCCATTGCCGAAAGCGATGATGCACGCGATATTATCCTTGGTGCCACCGCACTCCGCCGCTGGGGTCATTTGCACGAAATTCAGGGCGCTGCCATCTTTTTGGCCAGTGATGCGGCCAGCTACATGGTGGGTTCTATCCTCACCGTTGATGGGGGATGGACGGCCCGTTAATCACTTTTTAATCTGATGAAATATAATTTTTAAAAGATTAA
>DATMSL010000273.1:0-18307 GCA_035565435.1 Dyadobacter sp.
ATCAGCGGCTCTATGGGCTTGGCGTCTGCGTTCCGGAATACGAAATAGACATCCTGCTTACCAGTAGTAGGTTGCAAGCCGATGCGCACCGGCGGCTGGGCAAAGCGGTTGCGAGGTGCCTGGGCAACGGGACCTGGCTTGGTTGCCGCTTGCACAGCTGGAGCTGTACCGGATACTGCAGACGCAGCAGAAGCTGCGCCCGATCCGGTAGAGGTGGCGCTTGCACCTGAGTTTTCTTTTTTAGCGCCATTTTCCAGTTCGGCCATCATTTTGGTCATGTCCACAGGCTTGGCAACCGATAATTTGTACTGCCCTACCACTGTGCCGGTCGGTGAGCCGAGGCGGATTTCGATCGTTCCTCCCACGCTTCCTTCACGTTGCTGGGCGGCGGCATTCAGTTCGAGGGAATCAATACCGGTGAGGTCGATGGACGGGAATGCGAGATAGCTGTTTTCAAACGCGACCACGGCAAATCCCTGGCCCGCCACGCCCAATGCTTTGGTTTCAACTCCCTTCGTAATCGGCGCTTCGGCGGCGTTGAGTTCGGGGCTGCGGAGGACGATCATTTCCTCGGTGGTTTGGGCCGGTACCGATTTGGTAGTTCCCACAGGACGATCGGTATAAGCAGCGCGGATGATGACCGAGCCTTTGCCGTTATCCGTTTTCGGGATCTGCGGGGTGTATTTCCCTTCCAGCGGCAGCGTCGAAAGCGTTTTTTCAGTGCTATTCAAAATGTATTTAACGATCACCTCCACGTCAGCAACCGGAAGCGCCGGGTGCGCCGCCATCGCCACTTCGCCCCAAACACCTGAACCTCCTTCACGGACTTTCTTCACCAGCTTATCCAACGCACCGGGATCGGCCTTGTATTTGTTGGAGATGTCCGCAAATGACGGCCCTACCGACTTGGTATTTGGCTGGTGGCAGACCTTACAATCGCTTTTGCTCATCAATGTCTGGGCTACGGCAAATTGCGTAGTCGCATCCACGCTGCGCTGGCTCTGCGCTACTTCGGCATAGTCGAAGCCCTCGGCAGTATAGTCGATACTCACAGCCACCTGATCCGCCTTGATTCTACCGTCGGCAGTACTGCCATCCTCCTTATCCGAAATACCTACCGCGTAACCTACCGGCTTGTTCGGGAAGAAAAAGGTACTGTTACCATCCAACCTAATCGCCACTTTCGGCGGCTCATTGCCCGCGATAATGCGAACTGATTGACTATTGCTGGCACCTTTGGAATCGGTAACTGTCAGCGTGGCGGTGTAAACGCCAGCCTTATCGAATTTAACCTTCGGATTTTCAGTAGCAAAAACCTTCGGTGCCACGCCCGGGCTGGTCACTTTCCAGCTGTATTTCAATGCATCGTTATCAAAGTCCTTCGTGCCTTTGGAAGACAAAACAGTTTCAAACGGCACAGTTCCGCCCTTTTTCTCCACCGACGCAGCCACTACCGGTTTGCGGTTACCGCCGTTGTATTCGATGCGCACCAGCCGCGAATTGTCGCTTTTGCGGAACCAGTTGCTGCCGTATTCGAGAATGTACAGATCACCGTCCGGCCCGAATTTGATATCGATCGGCTGCACCGGGTGGTAACTCGGCAGCACGCGCTCCATCGACTCATAGTCGCCCTGTGCATTCATGGTGATGGCCATGATCCAGCCCCGGGAGAAATCGGCGGCGATCCATTTGTTTTCATAATAGGCCGGCCACGGACGTTTCGGAGCTTTGAAATCGGAGCGGTGATAAACCGGACCGCCCGTCGCGCTGCGCGAGCCTGAGCCCACGAGCGGGAACTTCTCGGAAACGCCATAAGGATAGTAAATGAAGCTTGGTGCCGTCGGGAACAGCTCTTTCAAGCCGGTATTGTTCGGCGAGGTGTTCACCAGGTTTTTAGGGTCTTTCTTCTCGCCGGGTTTATTATTGGCATAATCAAAAACCGGGAAAGCCTGATCATTCCCCACAAACCACGGCCAGCCGAAGTTACCCGGCTTACGTGCCTGGTTCAACTCGTCGTAACCTCTCGGCCCGATCTCGGAATCCTCGTTCGCATCAGGGCCCACTTCGCCCCAATAAATGTAGCCGGTCTTGCTATCCACTGAAATGCGCCATGGATTGCGGTGGCCCATCGAATAGATCTCTGGGCGCGTTTTAGCGGTGCCTTTCGGGTAAAGGTTACCTTCCGGAATGGTGTATGAACCATCCGCCTCAGGGTGAATGCGCAGGATTTTACCTCTCAAATCATTGGTATTACCTGCATGGCCCTGGTCGTCCCAGCTTTCGCGGCCGGGGCGTTCGTCGGTTTGGGCGGCTTTATCGTTCCCTGTGTTGTTGCCGACGGTCAGGAAGAGGTTACCATCTTTATCCCAGGTCATACCACCGCCCGTGTGGCAGCATACTTCGCGCTGGGTGGTCACTTCAAGAATTACCTTTTTAGAGCTTTCCACGAGTTGGTCATCCGCCATGTCCCAACGGGCGAGAATGTGCTTTTTCTCGGTCGGATGGGCGTAATAGAGGTAAATCCAGTGGTTTTTGGCAAAGTTTGGGTCGAGGGTAATACCCATTAAACCTTCTTCGGCCTCGCGGGAAACACCTTCCTTGCTTACATACTTGGTATTGACCGGAATGGTCGTGATCAGCTCCGTTGTTTTCGTCGACGGATTATACTTTTTCAAAGCGCCCTTCCGCTCGATGATATAGGAGCTGCCGTCGGACAATACTTCGAATGCCATGGGTTCATCGAGGTTGTCGGCCAGGACGACGGGTGTAAAACGGCTTTCGTCAGGCTTCGTGACAGTGTCCTGCATCGTGAATGCAGCGAGGGCGGCGACCGTGATCAGTTTGGCAGACCACCGGACCGTAGAGATGAGGCTTTTGCGCGGGATAGGTTTGAGCATAGATATGTACATCAAAGTGAACCATTTAATATATGACTTTCATTGAATGCGCATCAAAAGCGGAAAGCAGGGGATTCCTCCCCCACCCTCCTTTTCATCCATCAGTATTAAAACTCGTAAGACAACGAGAGCCAAAAACTCCTCGGGAGAATCGTGCGTCCCGGCATCATTGTTCCTTTTTCCACGGCAGCAAAGTTGCGGAACTGGTCACCGCGCACGTCACCTTCCGTTAGCACTCTCGCATTTAGCAGGTTATCCACCCAGAAACGGACGTTGATCGCCTTGGTAAAATTGTAGCCCGCGCCTCCTTTCATGAGCACATAGGCAGGTAATTTGTAGCTGTCGCTCGGAGACGTAAAACGCGATCCGATATAGTTTCCGGCCAGGTAGATGTTGAACTTCTTGTAATCGTAAGTCGCCGACAATTCGGTATTGAAAACCGGGACACGCTCGGTACGCTTGCCTGTAAAACTGTAAGTGGTATCGCCCAGGATGGCCACAATCGCCGAGTTGGTGTTGGTATTCGCGGTATAATCCGTGTATTTCGAATCCTGCAAAGTACCTGTCCAGCGGAGGCTCAGGGCCTTTGTCAGCTTGTAAGATGCCTCGAACTCGGCGCTGTAAGTGCGCGTGGAGCCGAATGCGACGAGGACCTGGTTACCCGAGGAAATGGTCGGTACAGTAATGGACAACGACACATTCTTGATCGCGGAATAGCTGGCAGAAGCAAACAGTGAAAAGTCGTTTTTCGCGTACTTCACCCCCACTTCACCCAGGTACACAGGACGTTTCTTGATCTTCGCGGGATCGTACGCGGTAGCGTTGTAATCCGCGATCGTAGGCGCATTATAGGCGCGGGTAGCGCGTGCGAAGAGTGCCGCTTCGTTGTTAATTTTATAGTTCAAACCCGCCGTGGCCGCCCAATTGGTGATTGTTTCGGAATAATCGGTGTAACCGGCGATCGTCAGGCCGGCACCTTTGGTATAATCCGGTGTGCCGTCGGCTTTGAACGCGTAGAACGGCCGCTTGCCATCCACATTCTGGTTATCGATGCGCGCACCAAGGTCGAGGCGCCATTGGGGATTCAAAGTGATCTCGTCCGATGCATAGGCAGACAATGTACGCGTGTCGCCAATGACCGTGGCCAGGTTCGTAGCCGTGATTTTCGCACCTGTTGGTGAGGTCAGCAGCCTCTTAGGATGTTCTTTGAACTCCTGCTGGTAAGAGAAGTTGTAGTTAGGCCCGTCGTTGCGGTTAAACTGGTGAATGCCCACGCCGAAGCCCACATTATGGTTGCTGATCGACTTTTTAAAATCCAGATAATCCACAATCTGCACATCTTTACCCTGCTGGCCGATGCCGGTCACATTCACAATCCGGTCCCCCGCTTTCAAACCGGCCTCTGAGCCATCCAGGTAATAGTAAGGTGTCGATCCGTTGTAGGTTATAATGCTGGCCGGAATACCCGCTGTCACGGTCCGGTTGGTGTGCTGGTAGCGGAAATTGTTGTTGACTTCCCAACCGTTGTCAAGCAGGTAGTTGAACTGGAAACCGCCCGAGCCCTGCTTGGTATGCATGCCGTCGGCGAAATCGTAGTTATGCGTCACGCCGCTCGCATCGGTATAGCTGAACTTGGTATCCACTGTCGCCAGCGACTGGGTTACCATATCGAAATTGCCGGATTTGGCAGGCTTGCCGGAGCCGTCGTAGGGATAGAAGCTCGTCAGCATCCATTGCACTTTGTCATTGAGATACTTCCCGTACACACGCACAAAGCCTTTTTGGTTTTTGAAATTGAAAGTCATATTGCCTTTCAGCTGACCGCCCTGGTTGGCTGTGTAGCCCGGAGGCACAATGCCTTTGTCGGTGCGGAAAAAGCCGCCGATGTTGTAGCGAATCTGGTCGCTCACCTTGCCGCCTACATTGCCATCGAGGCGGTAAAGGCCTTGCGAAAGACCAGTAGTGGCTTTGAATTTTCCGTAAGTCTTATCCGCGCCGGTGTAGCTCAGGTTGTTGATCACCGCGCCCGGCGTGTTGGCCATCACGATCGACGCATTACCGCCGCGCACGGCTTCGATATTTTTAATGGTCAAATCAGTTTTATAGTACTGATCCACAGAAGGAATGGAGTTGAAACCCGTCGGCAACACCGGCAGGCCATCTTCCATGATCCCGAGGAAAATATAGCCGCCCTGCTGTGGGAAACCGCGCACCCACACATTGCCGGGTCCGTCGCCTCCAGTACTTTCCACTGTCAGGCCTGGGATCGCTTTCAGGAGGTCGGTACTGTTCAGCGGCGCACGGGTTTGAATGTCCTTATTATTAATGGTGGTGATTGCCACACTGCTTTCGATCTTCTTTTTCGGATTACCGCCCGTCACGACGATTTCCTGCAATTGCAGAATGTCATCCTTCATTTCGATATTCAGCTGCACATCCTGGCCGGCCACCTGTATTTCTTTTTTTATTGCAGTGAAACCGATGCTGGTAACGTTCAACGTATAACTGCCATCGGGAATGTCGGTGAAGCTGTAAGTTCCGTTAATGTCCGTCACGACGCCGAGGTTGTTGTAGCTGAGAATCACCGTTACGCCGCTGAGCGTCTCGCCCGAGACATCGGTGATCTTCCCCGATACCGTGTGCCCCGCCGCCCGGCTCCGGATCCCCGTCGAGGGGCCGCCCGCTGACTTGTCCGACCGGCTGATGATGATCAGGTTGTCTGTCACCCGGTAATGCAGCCCGAGCGGCTTCAATGTTTCATCCAGCACTTTATATAATGGTTTCTGTGCCGCCTTCACACTCACTTTCCGGTCGCTGCCGATCATTTTGGCGCTGTACACGAATTTTCCGTTCACTTGTTTTTCCAGATTTCCCAGCACATTTTCGATCCCTTGTTCCTGAATATCCACGGTCACTTTTTTGGACAAAAGCGCCTGTGCCTGGCCATCCGTCGCTTTGGCTGTACCAAGCGCCCACAATCCCACGAGTAAAAACTGGCACAGCGATATTCGCATGACTCTGAAAATAAATTGAAACTTAAAAGCTTCTTTCATACATTTGACTGTTTTATTGAGGTTAGATTTTGATAAAACAATCCCCGTTATCCTTCTTTGGACGGATAGTATTTGCGGTCGAAAACAAATATGGGGATTCATGAGGGTCGGGCATGTTGGTAGCATTGTCCGACTCTTTTTTGTGGTCACTTTCTTCTATATACGCATCGGCATCCGGGTTTTGAAGGGTTGAAAAGGGTTTTCTAGCTTTTGCAGCCTTTACTATAAATGACGATCTTGCCGTCGAGCACCTCATACCGCGCCTCGATCACCTCGCAGAGAATGCTCAGCTTGCTAAACATCGGCTGGCCAGCCAGCGACGCCGTTACGGGGCATCCCTTCATGACATCGCGGTCGAAAATGATGTCGATCTGGTAGGCCTCTTCGATGTCGGTAAGCACGGACGAAGCAGGTGCATTTACAAATTCAAAGGTTTTCGGATGGTCGGAAGGTACGATTTCCGGGTTATCGCTCAGCGTTCGGCGCATTTCGCTGCTGGCATGCTCGAAAATCAGCTTCTGATTGGGCGTCAGCACTATGCCATTCGGTACTTTGGACTTGACATTCTTACGCGCTGCGAATTCCTTTTGTTTAAAAACCGACACTTTCCCCTCCCGCACCTCTACCAACGTTTTGTCCGAAGCATCCCTGGCCCGCACAAAGAAGCTGGTACCGAGCACTTTCGTCACCAGATCCGTCGTATGAACCAGAAACGGTCTTTTCGGATCCTTGGCTACCTGGAAATACGCATCGCCCGACAGATACACAGTACGCTGGTCGGCCGGAAATGTTTCAGCAAAGCTCAATCTGGATTGCGGGTACAATACCACCTGCGTACCGTCCGTAAGTTTGATCACCTGCTGCTTCCCGGAAGTATTCACCCGCTCGACGAGCTCCTTACCCGAAACAAGCCCGTTATAACCATTATTGGAGCTATAATACTGCCATCCGACCCATCCTAACCCAATCGCCACCACCGCACAAGCCGCCACTTTCATCCAAATATCCGCATACCACCGCCTACCCGAAGGCATCTTCCGCACAACACCTGACCGATCGACAATACCTGACTCATTGACAACACCTGACTCCCTGACAATACCTGACCCACTGACAACACCTGACTCCCTGACAACACCTGACCCAGTAACAACACCTGGCCCATTGACTCCTTCCACAAAATGCCGCTGCTTCTCAATCCGAACACGTTCCAAAAGCCCCTGTATTTCGAGGTCGATCTCCGCCTCGTCGATATCCGTACGGTAATGCCGGTACACGCTGTCGAGCAGTTTGCGGGCACTTTGGATGTCATCCGCCTGGGCGGGGTTCTCATCGAGATATCGCCGCCAGAATACTGCATCTGCGGCTCCCCGATGCCGCACCCAGCCCTGAAAACGGGCGTCGAGGACGAAATCTTCAAGCGTGTATTCCTGGTACTGATCCATGTTATAATTGTTTTCTAATTATACATAGGCAGCACATGCATTGGAATAATCAAAAAAAAATCAAAAATTTTTAAAAAGAGTTGAATGGCACGAAGGTCGACCTTCGTGCTTACTATTCGCAGGCCTCCGGCCGGTCGGTTACGCAATGTCGTTTTTGCAATACCGACCGGCCAGAGGCCTGCGGATATTCCGTGCGAAGCAAGAGCTTCGCACCAACGCTTACAAACGATCTTTCAATTCCTGAATAGTACGATAAAGCAGATTGGCAACGGCCGGCCGGGAGATTCCCATGACCTGCGCTATGGCCTCATTATCCATGTTTTCGAAGAAGCGGAGGTAGATCACCTCCTGCTGGCGGCGGGTAAGGAGGTTGATTTGCTGATTGAGCGTTTTGAGCATCGCCTCGTTGGTTTCGATTTCAATGATATGCTCTTCGATGGAGGCGTCGCCGCTGGCTTCGGCAGAAAAATCGAGCTCCTCTCCCTCGTTGATCCATTGCTGGCGCTGGCTTTCCCGGTAAATTTTCCGACGTAGTGATTTGAGCAGGTAGAATTTGACGAACTCCGTGTCCCCGATCGTCTCACGCTTGGCCCAGAGCTCCATGAAAAGGTCCTGGATACAGTCTTTGACAAACTCGCGATCGCGCGAAAACTTCGATCCGTAGCTAAAAAGACTTTTGTAGTAATGCCGGGCAATACGCCCGAAAGCCTCATCATCCCCCGCACGAAACGACTTCCACAAGTCGGCGTCATCTGCATTGTTTTCGGGATGGGATTGCATTCAGGAGAGGTACGTCAGTTCTATCGGGACTGCAATCCTACGCCTTTTTATATAATTAAACAATTTTTATTTTGGGTGAAAGGAGGAAAGGAGGAAAGGAGGAAAGGAGGAGAAGAAAGAGGGACTATCGCATTACCGTCTGACAATACCTGACTATACTTGACAAAACCACATCCTCCTTTCTTTCCCTTCCTCCCCTTACCCCCCTTAATCCCTGCTCAAATAGGGCGGCAAAATCGGCCGTATCGTTGGATTGTCGAGCAGGCTTCGCAAACGGATAGAATCCGGATAAGGGATTTCGAACTGAGGTTGAACGAGGGCAGATGGGTCGCCGGTTTTCAGGTATTTGCGCACGTTTGCCTCCTGCTTCATCGATAGGCTGTAAGTCTCGTGGACAGCGAGCATGTCGCGCTTGCGGCGTGTAATGTGCCCCATGATGAATACCACGAAAAAGACGGCACCGAGCCAGGTAATACGCTTGTTTTTAAACGTAATCTCTATAAAACGCGCCGCGAACCAGGCATTACCGATCAGCCCGGGAGTGAATAGCTCGGAGTGACGCGAGGATACGCCCCCCATCTCCTGCCCACGCCCGTACGCGATGGCGACCGTCTGCGCGAGCGACCACATTACACACCCGGCCATCAGCAGGTCTGCGCGTGAGAGCGTCCTGTTCCGCAAAAGCCAGGGAACCATCGCCAGGCCGGGTATCCACAAAACAATCGCAGCAGGCCAGCTTTTCGACACCGGCCAGGCCAGTATGAAACGCAATGCTTTTCGCATATCCGAGAGATTGCGGGCACGGTAAACGTGGTTCGCCTCGATCTGCGGCATAATGGAATATCCTAACACCGCCAGGCCTACCAGCACAACCGCCACTCCCAGGTGTTTCCAGTTGATCTCCCGTTTTTGAAAGCCCTGCAATGCATACACGCCCGCGGCCGCGAGGGGCGTGAAGATACCCGAGGCCATGGTAAGCACGCTCAGCCACGACAGCGCGAGCACACCGGCCATCGCCAGGAGGCTGTCGGGATACACCGTAGCCAGAATGATTGCAAAAAGTGTGAAAATGATCAGAAAATAAAACTGACTCTGGAAGCCCACCAGCACGTTTTCAAACGCAAACGGAAGCGCAAATTGAGCGATGATGGCGATCAGCACCAGCCAGCGGGGACCGTACAAGGCTTTTTGGCGCATTAAAAACAGCAGGAAAATGAGCGGAATGCAGGCCGCCACGAGGATATTCACCCGCGCCTCGATAAGATTGTCCCAAACGCCTGTGATGTTAAAAATCAACAGCGACAGCAACCGCGTCGGCAAAATACGGTGCTCGTTGTGCGGGTCCCAGAGATAGTCGATATGCAAGCGGCCTTCGATCCACGGCCTCAGGAGATGATCCCCTTCCGCATCCCACTGGTCCCAGAAAGGCAGCGGGATAGCGTAGGTTTCGACAAGGTACAGACGCGCTGCCGCGATGAGCAGCAGGGTTGCAAGCAAGGCAAGGATGTTTCTTGTAGACATAAATGTTTTAGGGACTGTCTGCGCTACCGGAAAATCCGTGCCAGCCAGTCGCTTATCTGCTAATAGTTATCTTCCGGGCCGCCGATGTACCATCTACATTCCGGATTTGAATAATGTAAGTTCCCGGCACCAATTTGCCCACCGAGATGCCCTCACCGTCGATTTGAGTGGTTTCGTGTACAAGCTGGCCGGCAGTATTACGGATTTCAACCTCCGCAATTTGGTTGGAATCGGTTGCGCTGATAAAAATTTTCTCGGTTACAGGGTTTGGGAATGCCACAAGTTCTGCCCTATTCTCCCCCAACAAGTTACGGATGCTACTGTACGCAAAAGTGTCGTCCTGATCGACCATTTTTAACCGGTAATAAATGTTGCCGGTAGTCAACTGGCTGTCCCAATGCGTGTACTGCAGCACCGCATTGCTTTCCTTCGCAGCCTCACGCGTTCCGATTGTCGTCCAGTCCTTAGTGTTCAGGCTTTTTTGTATTTCAAAATGGGAAGTGTTGGTTTCCGCCGTAGTGGTCCATTGCAGGAAAGCCTGGTTTTCCAATTTGGAAACTCGGAAAGAGGCGAGGGTCACAGGAAGTGACGGGCCTTGCCCATAAACGTAAATAGTACCGGTATTCAGTACATTGGGTTCTCCGGCTTCCTGCGCGAGGCCCAAAGCGCCCACAAAAAGCGTGGTACCACTCAACGCCAGGGATCTTCCGAAGTTTTCATTTGCGAAGCGCGCAGAAGGCGAGAACCTTTGCATAGACTTCCACTGACCACCATTAGCGACATCCCGTTTGAACAGGTAAGCACCGCCAGCAGCATTGACGAGATTTTGCCCCTGCTCATCAAGGCTTTCGTAACTACTGCCTACCGCGGCAAAGTCGCCGCTGACCTCCACCCTGTTTCCAAACCATGAATCGGCGGTTCGCCTAATGGCCGTGAGCTTGCGTACCTGGCCCCAGGCATCGGTTCCCCCTTCGTCTTTCGAAAAGATATACGCTGCCCCGGCGTTGCCTATGTAGTTCAATTCGTCCTGGTCTTCGTCTTCAAACGGTGCGCCGACGATGATGTTATTCCCCGAAATATCCACATCAGCTCCAAACCAATCCTGTTCCGCACGCACAGTCGGCGCGATCTTCTTCACTTGTCCCCAGTTACCGACTCCGCCCTGGTCTTTTCGATAAATATATGCGGCCCCTGTATAGAACAAGGGTACCAATTCGGATGCATCCTGCCGCTCGCCGGGTGCCCCTACGACGAACAAATCGCCTTCGATGGCTACCGAAACACCGAAGCTATCGCCCAATTCCCTGAGTGCCGGGGCAATTTTCCTGACTAAACCCCAATTATCTGCACCGCCTAAGTTCTTTTCATAGATGTAAGCGGCACCCGCATTCTCGACAAAATTTGCGTCGTTCACATCGAAATCGTCGTTACGAGCTCCAACTACCACGAAATCTCCGCTGATGTCCACCGCTTCTCCGAAGCTGTCGCCGGGATTTACGGTGCGTGTCTGGATCGTCTTCACCAATCCCCAGGTACCTGGGCCTCCCTGGTCACGCTTGAAAATATGCACAAGCCCCTGGTACCGACCCTCGATTGCTATTGCACCGGTTTCGCCCACCACAATGTAGTCACCGCTGATTGCCGCCGAAGCACCGAACCTTGCGTAGTCGTTTCGCACCGGAGCCGTGAACTTTGTAACGGGCTTCCACACACCCGCATCGTTGACGAGCACGTAAACACTTCCTGCCATCGGTTTATAATTACCGCCAGCACCATCATAGGCGTCGTCGGGCGCACTTACGACCGCGTAGTTGCCGGAGATACCAACACTTTGACCGTAATACATGCCCGGAACCGCGGCAGAACTACCATCAGGATATTTCGCGAGCAGCTTCTGGACCTGGCTCCAATCCTGGGCCTTAGACAACGTCGGAACAGCAAAAAAAATCGCGCAGGCGAGCAAGCCTGAGCGCAGAGAACGTAAAAATTCAGTCATATAACAAAACCGGATAGAGGTGGATGAGTAGTACGGCCAAAAATAGGTTGTAACTATCACATTACAAAAAGGCTATATAACAGAAAGCGGGTTGGCTCCAAGAACCAACCCGCCGTCTTTTCGTCATCTGACTGGACTACATTTTGTTAACCACTGTAACAATACTGCGGCCTTTTACCAAAAACTTCCCGTCTGAGCCACTCACCTTCACGGGTGCCAGATCGCTTTGGGCGGAAGTCTCGTAAGCCTTCGCCGCGCCAGGTTGCTGTCCCGATCCGAGAGTCAGTTGCACCTCCCTCTCCTCGTTATCGCTGTTTACGATCACGGTTATCAGCTCATTATTGGTATTTAAATAGGAAGAAACCATTAATCCGTCGGTACCCAGGCTGCTCGACGCCTCCACGCGCCTCGCGCCGGGACGTACGAAACGGCTGAAATTACCGAGCGCCCACAGCATTTTCGACGACTGGTACTGGCCGTCGTTTTTGTTTTTATCAATGTAAACCAGTCCATCCTTATAATCATAGGGCGAAATGGAAAGCCACCAGTGCCAGGCCGTTGCGTTCGCATTGACGAGGTCGTTATGGATCACCCTGGCAATGTATAGCCCCGAGGTGATACTCAGATCCCGGCCTTCGCCCTTGATTTCACCCTCGTTATCACCCAATATGCAATATTCCGTCTGCCAGTATTCGAGACCCGGCACGGTCGCTACCGCATTTGCAAGCTGCTTACGTTTCTCGACGGCGGTTTTGTAAGGGGAAGTGGTGAAATAGCTGTGCGCCGAAATCGCCGGGACTACATTAGGCAGGTTACCGATGTAATCGGCGCTGTTTTTATCAAAAAAGGCGGAAATCTGGCTCGCCCGCCCGGAACGGTCATGCTCCGAATAAAGGTATTCGATCTGCCCCGCTTCCGCGATATTGATTTGGGTCGGGAGGTTTTTCTTCAAAAGTGCCGCGCTCAGAGACCGGCTAATGGCCGCCACCTGGTTATTGAAATACGGTGTTCCCTCCTGCCCTCCGTCGCTCCAATCCCACTGCGGCTCGTTCGCCGGACTCACATACCGGAACGTAATCCCCGTCTTCTTGCGGACGCCATCGATCACGTCGGCCAGGTATCCCGCGAACTTATCGAACTGCTGCGAAGCGAGATTCGGCTGACCATTGGTTGCGTAGCCCTTCCCATTAGTGGTGAACTGCACCGGCGGCGTATTCGGGAAAAGCAGGAATTCGTTGACGCCCCGCTCCTTTGCCGCATTCAGAAACCACATTTGCCCGGCTTGCTTGTTCCAGTCGTAGCCGCCGTCGGCGGCGAAAAAGGACTCGGCGCGGCGCCATTCATCACGGATCCCGCTGGCTTCGCCCTGCTCAGTGGTACCTCCGCCGGCATTAAACCGCCAGAGCGACAACCCAATGCCCTTCAAATGGCCGTCAGCGAGGGTATCGGTGCTGAAAAGCAGGTCGGCGATACCATTTTTCTTCGCCAGCGGCCAGTTGCCCGCAAACTGGCATGCCCAGGCATCGGAGCCACCGAAATTTCGGATCGTCTGGTACTTTTTCGACGGGTCAATACGGATCGTCACTGCCAGCGGGCCGGGTGCCGGATCGCCGGGCGTCGCCCCCCCGGTTTCGGCAGCGGGATCGCCGCCATTGCAGCCTATGGACGCAGCCATAAGGATTCCAAGGAACAACGTTCCCAGGTGTTGAGAATTTAGCATGAAATGGTCTGTCAGGGAATGGATAGAAAAAGAACTCCCGGCGACTGAGGCACCGGGAGTGAAGATTGCATTAATAGCCAGGATTTTGTTCGAGCTGGTTGTTCGATGCCTGGATCTCGGTGCGCGGGATCGGCAGCCAGTATTGCTTGTCGGCAAATGCCCGACCTGTCAGCGCTTCTTTCCGGGTATAGGTAAACGTGCTGCCGCTCTTGCCCACTTCGACGCCGTAAGCAGGTGTGTTTTCCACCGTGCCGGCGATTTTCCAGCGGCGCACATCATAGAAACGGTGCTCCTCGAATGCCAGCTCAATGCGGCGCTCGTTGCGGATGCGCTCACGCATCTGTGCCTGTGTGAGGCCCGCAGGTAATGCAGGCATTCCTACACCCGTGCGCTGGCGAATCGCATTCACAGCCGCGTACACGCTCGCGTCCGGGCCGGAAGCTTCGTTTTGCGCCTCCGCGTAGTTCAGCAATATCTCTGCATACCGGAAGTAAATCCAGGTTTGCGTACCAGCCACATCCCACGGGTTGTCGATAGGCAGGTTATCATTCATGAATTTTTTCAGGTAATAACCAGTCTTCGAGGTATTCCAATTGGAAGGACCGTCTTTGCTATCCTTCCCGCCCGGCGTGAATGTTTCCACCGTGCTGCCGCGATATGGCGCGCCATTGTACAGAATGGTAGCATAAAAACGCGGGTCACGGTTTTTGTACGGATTTTTCGCGTCATAGCTGGTGTTGGCGTCGGTAATGCGCGTACCGTCCATCATTTCGTAGTCGTCCACGAGGTTTTGCGTCGGCACGTTGCCGCCCCATGCGTTATAACCGTTCGGGCCGTTCGAGATTTCAAGACACACGTGGCGCGCGCCTACCGCGTACAAGCGGCCGAAGATAATCTCCTGATTGTCGGTAGTCGTGAAAAGATTGCCGTAACCGCCGGTATAGAGGCTGTATTTGTTCAAATCCATCACCGCTTTCGCTGCCGCGGCCGCTTGTTGCCAGGTGCCTGCATTGTAAAGCGGGCTGGCAGCGTAAAGCGCCAGACGCGCCTTCAACGCCAATGCGGCGCCTTTGGTAGCACGGCCCAGTTTCCAGGTGCCGTTGTCGTTAGCCGCCGGCAGCAATGCAGCTGCTTCGTCCAGCTGTCCGATCGCATAGTCGAGGCCAGCTTTGATTTCCGCCCGCTGGAAAAGCTCGGGACCGGTGAGGTTGTCGCTCACCTCATAAACTTTATCACCCAGCAGAACCACTTTGCCGTAGTTACGGATCAGGTCATGGTAGCGGAATGCGCGGATAAATTGCAATTCGCCTTTTAACCGGTTGCGGCGACCGGCGCTCATCGGCACGGCCTCGATATTCGCCAGGGCATAGTTGATCTCACGAATGCTGCGGTAGCTGCGGCCCCAGAAGGTACCCGCGATACCGGTGTTTTCCGGTGCAATTTGCCCCCGCTGGATCAGCCAGGTGTTATCGTCGTTGTTGTAGATAGATTCATCGGTAACCGACGACCACATAGCGTATTCGAAACCGCGGCCAAAGCCCGGCAATGTTCCTTCCGCTTCCTTGTCGGTCAGGCGAACGCCCATGTAACGGTTGGTAACGTACGCTTCAAAAAGCACGGAATCAGAGAGAATGGAGGCATCGGACACACGGTCGGTGGGTACGACGTCCAGGAAGTTCTGGTCGCACGCAGACAGCGAAAGCATCATCGCCGCGGCCAGGGCTGGTAATGTGAAGCTCTTTATTTTCATGTTAAGCATGATTTCCATTAAAATTTGATGTTGAGGCCCAGGTTCAGGATGCGCTGCTGCGGGTAGAACTGGCCGCTGGGGTTGTTACCTTCCGGATCGTAATCCTTCACGCCGGTGATCGTAAACAGGTTGAATGCGCTCGCATATACACGCAACGACGAAATTTTCAGCCTCGTCAATGCTTCCTTAGGCAGCGTATAGCCCAGCTCCACGTTTTTCAGACGGACGAACGACGCATTGTTCAACCAAAAATTATTGGCATACAAACCACCATTGATCGACGAAGAAGCGCGGGTATCCACACGAGGGTATGAGCCATCAGGGTTGCCCGGGCTCCAGCGGTTGTCGGCCCAGCTGCTGTAAAAGTTCCCTACCTGGCCCGATTCAGGCAATACATACTGGCTCACCATGCCCTGACCGGAGAATACCACAGCCAGGTCGAATGCATCGTAACCTGCATTGAAAGTCAGACCGTAGGTAAGCAAAGGCACATTTCCGTATTTGCTGCGCACCTGGTCGTCGGCGGTGATCTTGCCGTCCTTGTTGTAATCTTCGAGGATCAGGTCACCCGGCTGCGCACCTTGCACGTGCGGATACGCGTCCAGATCTGCCTGCGAGCGGAAAATTCCGAGGGTATTGTACAGCAGGTTGGTATAAAGCGGCCCGCCTGTCTGGCGTTGGTAATCCAGTGCACCCGGCGCTTCGTCGATGAAGATCACCTTGCTTTTGGCGTAGGTAATGTTTCCTGAAATGTTGTAGCGGAACTTGCCGTTGTGGTTGTAACCCAATGTCGCTTCCACCCCGGTGTTGTTCACCTTTCCCAGGTTTTCGTCCGGTACCAGCGGGGTATTGTCGTTGGTTTTGTAGGGGTTTACAATACCCGAAGTGTTTGGAATAGATGCATTTCTGGCCGCAAGGATATCCGATCTTTTCTGGTTGAAATAGATCACTTCGATGTTGAAGTTTTTCAGGAACACCGCATTCAAACCAATATCCAGTTTCTTGGAAGTTTCCCAGGTGATGTTCGGGTTGGCCAGCTTGGTAAGGTCGATACCCGGCGAAATAACATTGTTGCCCAGCACATACTGGTTCACAAACGAATAGTTGTTGTAGAACTGGAACTGGCCCACATTGTCATTACCCAACGTTCCGTAAGAAGCGCGGAATTTCAGGTCGTCGATGAAGTTGACACTGTTTTTAAACCAATCCTCTTCCGAAATGCGGTAACCTGCCGAAACCGAAGGGAAGAAGCCATATTGCTTGCCTTTCGGGAAAACCGACGAACCATCCACACGCGCCTGCACCTCGGCGAGGTACTTCTCATTGTAGTTATAAGCCAAACGCCCGATGTAGCTGCGACGGGTGAAGTTGAAGCTGCTGCCGGAGTTGTTTTTGTCGGTTGCGGCCGCGCCACCTTGCGAGAGCTCCGGCGTGGAAGAAGTCGGGAAGTTGATCCGCGTTGCACCGAATTTGGCCTCGTTACGCTTGTTCTGCTCGTAGGCCACAAATGCATTGATATTGTGCTTGCCAAACGTTTTGAGGTAATTCAACCGCAAGTTTTGCGTGATGTTGGTGATGTTGAGCTGCGATTGGTCGATTGACGCCGCACCTGCCGAACCACCGGTAACAACGCCTGTATAAGCGCCGGTTGTCTTGTTGTAGTTATAAAGCGTGTAAGGAATACTGAACGATTTCGAAAAGTTGAACGACTTGTCCACCGAATAAAAACCGTCCACCGAAAGACCGTCCACAAATGGCAGGTTATAGCTCGCACGCAGGATACCGTTGAAAATCGAGGTAGGATTGCTTACGGTACCACCCATGTTGGTTCCCAGTACCACGGGGTTCTGGTTCTCAACGCCGGTCGAATAATAGCCGTTCGGATATTGCGCGATCACAGTTGGGTAAGCACGGTAAATCGAACGGAAGGTATTTCCTGCCGACGAAATCGGGAATGCACGATTTTCCTGACGACCGGAAAGTCCGAGGCTAACTTTGAAATCCTTGGTCACATTCGCATCGATGTTCGAGCGGAAATTGTACTGCTTGTACTTCGTCGCACCGTTTCGGTACAAACCATCCTGGTAAATCGTCCCCAGCGACACGTAGTATTTCACGTTGTCCGTACCGCCGTTGATCGCCAGGTTATGCTGGTTTTGCAACGCGACGTTTTTGAGCGCCTCCTTCTGCCAGTCGGTATTCGGGTAGTTCAATGGGTCGGAACCGTTGCGGAACTTCTCGATTTCCTCTGCCGTATAATGCTGGTTCATCCCGCCCGTCGGGTTATTATAGTAATCGATCTCGTTCATGATCGTCGCATACGTTGGCGCATCCGCAAGTTTGGGAAGGCGCGTAGCCGACGAAAAACCCTGATTAAAGCTGTAAGAAATGACCGGCTTGCCCGTCGTACCGCGTTTGGTGGTAACGAGGATCACCCCATTGGCCGCACGGCTTCCGTAAACCGCCGCCGAAGCGTCTTTCAGAATCGAAATGCTCTCGATATCGTTCGGGTCGAGGCGGTCGAGCCCACCTACCTGGCCCGGGATACCGTCCACGACAATGAGTACGTCGTTGTTCCCTGTCGTCGCAAAACCGCGTACAGTGTAACTCGAACCATCATAACCCGGCTCACCGCCGCGGTTGTTGGCTACGAAGCCCGAAAAACGGCCCGCGAGGGAGTTCGAAAGGTTGGGTTGCGGGCTTTTCACAATGTCCGCTCCTTTCACTTCCGAAACCGAGCCCGTCAATGTAGCCTTTTTCTGCGTACCATAACCCACGACCACGATCTCGTCCAGTGTCTTATCGTTGGGTGCAAGTTTCACGTCCAGTTGGGAGCGATTGCCTACCACGATTTCCTGGTTCAGGTAACCGATGTAGGTAAAAACCAACGTACCGTTACCATCCGGCAGATTCAGCGAATACTTACCGTCTACGTCGGTAGTAGTACCGGTGGAAGTGCCTTTCAGGATCACACTCGCGCCGGGCAGACCTTCGCCTGTTTCGGATGTGACCGTACCTTTCACGTTAAAAGTGCCTTGTGCAAACGCTGAAAGGGAGGTTAAGGCGAAGAGCAGCAAAAAACACGTCACCTGAAAGGCGGCGCGGATGTCTACACGTGGGGCCATTCGAAACGCTGGCCCGTCAC
>DATMSL010000274.1:0-1718 GCA_035565435.1 Dyadobacter sp.
ACGAAGGTACCCCAAAAGCAGGCCCTCGCTCCGAAAAAGGATACGGAAATGGCCGTTTTGAAAGGCACGGTTTACAATGCCAAAACCAAAGAACCGATCGCGGCTCAGCTCTCATACTTGGAGAAGGGAGATACCCTGCAAATCCGGTCATCATCGGGGAATTATCGTGTAGGAATCGATGTGGGTGAGCAATACAAATTCCGCGTGATGGCCCGCGGCTACTACGGATCCTCGTTTAGCCTGGCACCTGGTGATTCATCCGGTAAATCGTTCGATCAGAATGTGTACCTGACGCCGCTGATCGTCGGAGAAACGATTCTGCTTCCGAATATCTATTTCGAAACCTCCAAATACACTTTGCTACCCGAGTCGTATGAAGAACTGAACCGGCTCGTGGATGTCATGCGAGACAGCCCGACGGTCAAGATTCGGGTAGAAGGCCATACCGACAATGTAGGTGATTTTGACAAAAACCTCGAGCTCTCCCGTCAGCGCGCAGAGGCGGTAAAGAACTATCTGATCGAAAAAGGTATTGAAAGCAGCCGTATTGAAGCAAAAGGCTACGGCGGCACGCGCCCGCTCGCAAAAGGCAGCGAAGAAGAGCGAAAAAAGAACCGTCGGGTGGAGTTTGTGATTACGGAAATGTAATTCTGGTGACGTTGTGGTCCCTTATCAGGAATAGTCAGGTATTGTCAAGTATTGTCAGGAGGAGTCAGGTATTGTCATTTTTTGTCAGGTGTAGTCATTTGTAGTCAGGCATTGCTGTCAACTGGAACCAAATTCTCCCTTCTGACTATTTTTGACTACACCTGACTACACCTGACTACACCTGACTACACCTGGCTACACCTGGCTATTCCTGACCACACCTGACAAAAAATGACCAAACTTGACGGCAAAGCCCTACCGCGCCTTGATAATATTCGTGAACTCACGTGATTTCAACGAAGCACCACCGACGAGGCCGCCGTCGATATCCGGTGCAGCGAAGAGTTCTGGTGCGCTGGCAGCCGTAACGCTTCCGCCGTAAAGGATCGAAATTTCGTCGGCTACTTCCGCACCATATTTCGACGCGATGTGTGCGCGCAATGCCGCGTGCATTTCCTGCGCCTGCTCAGCCGAAGCCGTAAGGCCCGTTCCGATCGCCCAGATGGGTTCGTAGGCAATTACCACCGATTTCAGTTGCTCTTCCGAAAGGTGGAAAAGGCTTTCGGTGATCTGGTTTTTCACAAATCCGATATAATCTTCATTCTGACGCTGTTCGAGCGACTCGCCGCAGCAGAAAATAGGCGATACGCCGAAAGAAAGCGCCGTATTTACTTTTTCAGCCAGCAACGCATTGGTTTCGTTGAAATACTGGCGGCGTTCGCTGTGGCCGATCAGCACATACTGTACACCGATTGACTGCAGCATTTGTGCGGAAATCTCACCGGTGAATGCACCCGAAACTTTGTCCGAGCAGTTTTGAGCGGCCAATGCGAAGTTGGGCGCGTCTTCGGTATATTTTTGAATCGTAGTAAGGTAAATCGCAGGAGGGCAAAGGATGATTTTCGCGTCATTACGGACCTCATCTTTGGCCATATTAACGAGCTCCGAAGTAAGCGCAACTGCTTCATCCAGAACCTTGTTCATCTTCCAGTTACCGGCAACAATTTTTTTTCGCATGAGAAAATTTTTATTGTGGGAAAAAGTCATTTTACGCAACAAAAGTACCATAT
>DATMSL010000275.1:0-3797 GCA_035565435.1 Dyadobacter sp.
AATAAAATCACTTACAACAAACCTGCCGAGAAATTCGGGGAGCAATACCTCACTTTCCTGGATCCCGATGGTTTGAAATTTGAACTGACGGTCCCCAAAATTACCGATAACCGTATTCCGTGGACGACTTCGGAAGTAGGAGCGGAATATGCAACCCGTGGTTTTCATAATGTGACTATCACGACGAACAATATCGAAGAGACGGCCAAAGTATTGACCGACATCTTCGGATACCGCCTGGCCGAACAGCATGTGAATCGCTTCCGGTTTGTGACCGACGCGGTTGAGAATGCAAATATCGTCGACCTGGTGGAAGCTCCGGGTGAAAGAGCCGGTCATGTGGCCAAAGGCTCGGTTCACCACATCGCATTCCGCGTTGCGAATGATGATATTCTGATGGAGTTCCGCAAAAAAGTACTGGATGCAGGTTTGCAGATCACCGATAAAATTGACAGAAACTACTTCTACTCGCTCTATTTCCGCGAACCAGGAGGCGTTTTGTTCGAAATCGCAAGTGATAATCCAGGCTTTGCAACTGACGAGACCGTGGAGCAATTGGGCTCAGGTTTAATGCTGCCTCCTCAGTACGAACCTCGCAGAGAGCAGATCGTGAAAGTGTTGCCGGTACTTAATTAATGAATGGTCAGATGTAGTCATTTGTAGTCAGGTATTGTCAGGTGTTGTCAAGTATTGTCAGGTGTTGTCAGGTGTGGTCAAGTGTTGTCAACTACACCCGAAGATTTTCAACCACTTAATAATGAACAACAATACCTGACTACGAATGACAACACCTGACAACACCTGACAAGCCCCGACAACACCTGACCATTCACTCATTCAAAATTCACTCACTCGAAATTCCCATGTACACCCATAGCAAACAATTCATCACAAGCGGGTTACCTATCCAGCAAGCCAAAAAGGCGATCGTTATGCTGCATGGCCGGGGTGCGACTGCCGCTGATATTATTTCCCTCCAACGGGTTTTGAATCTGAGCGATTTTGCGATTTATGCGCCCCAGGCCACGAATAATAGCTGGTATCCTTACAGTTTCATGGCGCCTGTCGCGCAAAACCAGCCTGCATTGGATTCGGCACTGGCATTAGTAGGGGATGTCGTGGCTGAAATAGAGGCAGCGGGAATTCCCGCCGATCAGATCTATTTCGCCGGTTTTTCGCAGGGTGCCTGTCTTACGCTGGAATATACTTCGCGCAATGCCCGTAAGTACGGAGGAATCATCGCTTTTACAGGCGGACTGGTAGGCAAGGAGTTGGAGGTCGGCAATTACAACGGCGATTTCAAACAGACACCGGTGTTTATCTCGACTGGTAACCCTGATCCTCACGTGCCTGTGTCGCGGGTGCAGGAGAGCGTGACGATCCTGGAAGATATGAATGCGACTGTTAACCAGGTGATTTATCCCGGCCGGCCGCACACGATTTCAGGGGAGGAGATCCAATTGGTGAACAACACGATTTTGAAGTAATCATGAAAAATTCCGTACTGCATCCGGCTTCGTCGCGCTTTTACGCCGACCATGGGTGGCTCCAAAGTGCACAGACTTTCAGTTTTCACGGAAATTACGATCCTCAGCGCATTCAATTTGGTGCGTTGAGGGTTTTAAACGACGATACCGTCAACGGAGGCAAAGGTTTCGGACGGCACCCGCACGATAACATGGAGATCATTTCGATCCCGCTGGAAGGCACGCTGGAGCACCAGGATAGCATAGGTAATGTGGCCGTGATCCGTCGGGGAGAAATTCAGGTCATGAGTGCTGGTACCGGTGTTTATCACACCGAATTTAATAAGGACCCCAACGAACCCGTTACGTTTCTTCAGATATGGTTGTATCCCAAAAAATTGAATGTGGCGCCGCGTTACGACCAAATGGAATACGCTTCCGGTGACCGGCATAACCGTTTTCAGCAAATCCTGTCGCCCGATCCCCACGATGAAGGTGTGTGGATCAACCAGGATGCGTGGTTCCACCTGGCAGAGTTCGATGCTGGCTTTGAAACTCAGTATCAGCTAAAAGAGGAAGGGAACGGCGTGTATGTGTTTGTGATTGACGGGAAAATGGAGGTGAATGGGCAGTTGCTTTCAACGCGTGACGGTTATGGTTTCTGGCCGGAGGCTGCGGTGCCGGTGAAATCGGTGGAGAAAAGTTCTCTGCTCGTGATCGAGGTTCCTGAAAAGTGGTAGAATATGAACTTGAATTGATCGGTAATATGTCGCAAATCAATATTCTGGCAATAGCCAACCATCCCGAAATCCTGGAAACAATTATCCGGTTGATCAATCAGAACGAGCTTTGGCATGGAATACCTGCCGGTTCTTTGGAAGAAGCAGAGGAAGTACTTCGCTTAAATTCGGTCGATTTAGTACTTTTGGGGGTCGGTGTGGATGAGGAAACGGGCGAGCGAATCACTTCGCTTTGTCAATCCATCGACCCGAAGATAGTCTGCCTGCGCCACTTCGGAGGCGGCAGCGGGCTATTGTATTCTGAGATCCGGCATGCGCTGGCGGGTGGCTAACCGCGGGTGGCTAACCGCCGGTGGCAATCCGCTGGTGCTAACCCATTAACCAAATATGTTTGAGAAAATTAACAGCTATGCTCTGAGGTGCTTGCCATTTACGCCACAAGACCTCGAATTTTTCGATTCGCTCCTCCAATTCAAAAAATACTCGAAAAAGACCTTCCTCTTACAGCAGGGGGAGATTTGTCAGTTTGAGGCCTACATTCTCAAAGGCTGCATCCGTACCTATTTTATCGACAGCGCGGGAGCGGAGGTGACGCTGCAGTTCGCGGTGGAAGACTGGTGGGTAAGTGACATTACCAGTTTCCATAACCAGACTCCGAGCCACGTTTACATTGAAACGCTGGAAGACTGCGAAGTGCTCATTCTCACACCTGAAACCAAGGAGAAGCTACTGGCGACGGTCCCCGGCTTCGAACGGATGTTCCGGCTCATGGTACAGCGCAACCTCGCGCAGACGCAAGAGCGATTGTTCAGGACCATTTCGACCAGCGCCGTTGAGAAGTATCTCGATTTTCTCGCCCGATACCCCGCTATTCCTCAGCGCGTTCCGCAGCATTACATCGCCTCATACCTTGGTTTTTCTCCGGAGTTTTTAAGCAAAGTGCGAAGGAAACTGAGCGAAAAATAGCTTACCTGAGTTAGCAAGCGGCTGATTAACTGCATATACGGCGCAAAAACATCCACAAATCACAGCGTTAACCGCCTCCGGCTGCGTGGGAGGGGTTTGGAACAATAGTTTTTATCAATGCCGCATCACTAATCATGAACAATCATGGCAAATGCAGCAATCATAGAAACACTGAATGATCTGATCCTGATCAATAACGATCGTATTGTAGGCTACGAAAAGGCTTATGACGAAACGGACACCGCTGACACCGACCTTCGTTCGGTTTATAACAGCCTCGCAAACCACAGCCGCGACAATGTGGTCGAACTGAGCAGCGAAGTTACTGCATTGGGCGGTGAGCCCGCCACAGGTACCATGGTATCAGGCAAGTTATACAGAGTTTGGATGGATGTCCGGGCTGCATTTAGCAGCGATGGCCGCAAAACCTCACTGGAAAGTTCGGAATTCGGGGAGGATGCAGCGCAGAAAGCATACAATTCGGCGCTCGAATCGGATGAGCTGACACCGGAGCTTCGTGCGCTGATCACCCGTCAGAAAGCTACGCTGAAAAGCGGCCACGATACGATCAAGCGGCTTCGTGATGCGGAAAACGCTTATCATTAAAAATCAGATTACAGTTTAT
>DATMSL010000276.1:0-2868 GCA_035565435.1 Dyadobacter sp.
ATCCAGCCGAGGGCGAGATTTACCGGCCGTTTGAAATCCGGCCGCTCGTGACGACCACCATTACCGAACCTGTTTTCATATTCCCTTCCATGGAGGCCAAAACGGTGAACATTATCGTGGAAGCGCAGCGCAGCAATGTAAAGGGCACCCTGAAACCCGAAATACCGGCAGGCTGGAAAGCCGTTCCTGAATCGGTTGAATTCAATTTGACCAACAAGTACCAGCAGCAGTATTTCTCGTTCGTTGTCACGCCGCCGGCTGGTAACCAGGAAGCCGTGATCAAAGCGGTAGCGATTGTGGATGACAAGAATTACGATAAATCAGTCAAAACCATTGCCTACCAGCACATTCCAAGCCAGACACTTTTCCCGGAATCATCGGCAAGGCTGGCTAAAATTGATGTGAAAGTATCGGCCAAAAACATTGGCTACATTGCCGGTGCGGGAGACGACGTTCCCACTGCATTGCGGCAGATGGATTGCCAGGTGACTATGCTCAACGAAGCAGGGCTCGCAAAAGATTTGAATGTGTACGACGCGATTGTCGTAGGTGTGCGCGCGTACAATACGGAGACATATTTGAATAACTATCAGGCCAAACTGATGGATTACGTTAAAAATGGTGGTACCATGGTGGTACAATACACGATTCCCGGCGGGCAGAAAGTGAAGCAAATCGGCCCGTATAATATCGAATTAGGCCGTGAGCGGGTAACCGAGGAAGATGCCCAAATGCAGTTTCTGCAACCAGAAAGCCCCGTTTTAAACTACCCCAATGAAATCACGCAGAAAGATTTCGACGGCTGGATCCAGGAGCGTGGGCTGTATTTCGCACAGGATTGGGACAAAAAGAATTACGTAGCGCTTTTTTCAGCCCACGACAAGGATGAGCCTGCACGCGAAGGCAGCACGCTTTATGCACAATATGGCAGGGGCCACTACATCTACACCGGCCTTTCCTTCTTCCGCGAATTACCTGCGGGCGTAACTGGCGCGTACCGTTTGTTTGCGAATATGATTTCGGTCGGCGGCACTAAATAATGAACGTCGTCGGCCAAAAGTGGTCAGGTGTGATCAGGAATAGTCAAGTGTGGTCAAGTGTGGTCAGGTATTGTCAAGAAATTGTCAGGGGTTGTTAGAAAGAATGGGTATTTCTTAGATGACTATTCCTGACAATACACACTTGACAATACCTGACTACACTTGACAATACCCGACAATTTCAATCCCGTCAGTTATTTGACGTTCTTACGCCGGTTCCGCTGAAAATCTTCTAGTACAAAGCCCCCTAGCCCCTGCAAATTGCTATAATATGCCCGGCCGTTGTTGACCTGCGTGAAATTCTGCACGAATTGTTTCAGGTAAGGATCGGTCGCGATCATGAAGGTCGTTACCGGAATGTCGAGCCTGCGGCATTGCGCGGCTAATGTGAGCGTTTTGTTGATAATCTTGCGGTCGAGGCCGAAGCTGTTCTTATAATAGCGGATACCTTCTTTCAGACACGTCGGTTTACCGTCGGTGATCATGAATATCTGCTTGTTACGCGTCTTTTTGCGGCGCAGAATATCCATGGCGAGCTCCAACCCTGCCACCGTATTAGTATGGTAAGGGCCTACTTCCAAATAGGGCAGGTCTTTTAGCTGGATTTGCCAGGCATCATTTCCAAAAACGATAATGTCCAGCGAATCTTTGGGATATTTGGTCCGGATCAGCTCTGCTAATGCCAATGCGACCTTTTTGGCAGGCGTAATGCGGTCCTCGCCATAAAGGATCATCGAATGGCTGATATCGATCATGACCACCGTTGCAGTAGTAGTTTTCTGCTCGCGCTCCACTACCTCCAGATCATTTTCCATCAGCATAAAATCACCGATTCCGTGATTGACCTGCGCATTTTTGATGGATTCGGTCATCGAAATCTGGTCGAGCGTATCACCGAACTGGAAATCGCGGATATCGCTGGTGAGCTCATCGCCCGCGCCCAGGTGAGGCGTGTGATGGTTACCACCGGATTTGGACCTTTTCAGTTTACCAAAAATCTCGTCCAGTGCGCTCTTGCGAATGCTTTTCTCGGCTTTGGGCGTCATAATGAGCCTGCCCTCTCCTTCCTGCTTCTCCTCGGTCACGTAGCCTTTCTTTTTCAGGTCTTCGAAAAAGTCGCCGATGCCGTAGGAGTCGTTGGTCAGGTTGTACTGGCGGTCAAGCTGGCTAAGCCACGACATGGCCTCGGAAACATCACCCGAAGTCATCAGCAGCAGCTGTTGAAATATATCAAATAGCTGGTCGAACTTACTATTGGGCCCTTGCTCGGGCGGAATATATTTCGTGAAACGATGTCCTCGCATATCGGCAGGTATTGAAAACAGACGGCTACTTTCAAATGTAATCGAAAGTAGCCGTCAAGTCGTTGAAAAAATTCGAATTATGCCTCTTCAGTGCAGAATTCTTCGAAAGCCATTTTCAGGTGTTCAGCGATCATCTGAGCCGAGCGGCCTTCGATGTGGTGACGCTCTACGAAGTGGATCAGCTCACCGTCTTTGAACAGCGCTACGGCCGGCGAAGATGGCGGATAAGGCAATGTGTACTCACGCATCTTAGCGGTAGCTTCAAGGTCTGCTCCTGCAAATACCGTTGCTAGGTGATCAGGCTTCACATCGCTGCCAGCCAGCGCCGCGCGCACACCCGGACGTGCAGCACCCGCCGCACAGCCACATACCGAATTGATCACTACCAAAGCAGTTCCTTTGGTATTTTGCATGAAGTTATCGACTTCCTCAGCGGTTGTCAGATCCTGAAAACCGGCGTTAGTCAGTTCGGCCTTCATTGGAGCCACTAATTGTGGTGGATACATATATGTTAATGTTTAAAA
>DATMSL010000277.1:0-3532 GCA_035565435.1 Dyadobacter sp.
GTTTACCTGTTCGGGATTCTCCGCGATCATATTGATTTTTTGAAATATCATCTGACCTGCGAAATATACGGGTGCCACAATACAGGCCATAAAAAGAACCATAAACAGCACCGCGGTGAGGCTCTTCTTCCACTTTCGCTGTTCGGTAAGGTGAAAATAATACCTCCGACAAAGGATGTAGATCGTGAGCGCCCCCAGAAAACCGGGAAAGAAAATATAAAGCTGCTTAAAAATGATTACCGCCAATGCGGTGACAATCAGCAGAAAGGATATTTGACGAATGCGGTTGTTGAAATCAGAAACCATGAAATTCCGTTTTGAATCAATATACGTGGTGCAATAATTGTACCAATATCATCGGGAAATGCCCAAAAGAAAAGCGCAGGACATGTTGTTATCCTGCGCTTTTGCTGTATGTGTGAACGGCCTACGCCGCCGATTGATCATCTACCTCACCCTCCGGCGCATTTTTTTTCACGGATTCGATCCCGTTATCGCGGCTTGCAACGCTTTCGTACATTTCACTGCTTCCGATTGCCTGCCCGTTGGTGGCTTTCAAAAGGAAATAGAATTTACCGTTTTTCGAAGTAAGACGTTCGAAACGTGCCTCGTCCTGCGAATTCTTTTTCACTGACTCGATCCCGTTTTCGCAAGCCGCTTTGGTGGTATAACCCTCGCTTGCCAGGATCACCTGACCGTTTCCGGCTTTCAGGTTAAATTGAAATTCTCCGTTAGCCCTTTTTGTAATTACGAATTTTCCCATATTTGAAAAGATTGGATTAGGCTTTCAAAGTACGATTATCTTTTCTTAATGCAATAGTATACGTTACTGAAAATGCGCTATACGTCCCTCAGCCCGGCGCGGATCAGCCGCGCGACCTGCCTGCGATAGGGCGCGCTCACGGGTAGAATGTGCGTGGCTACCTCGATAGTCTGTTCATTAAACGCCGTTATTTTGTTGATCGCCACCATCAACGAGCGATGTACCCTCATGAATCCTCTTCCGGCAAACCGTTCTTCGATCGCCGTCAGTCCCTGATAAACAATCATCTCCTTTTCAGTCGTTTTGATCTTCGTGTAATTCTTCACCCCCTCGACGTAAAGCACCTCGTCCAAAAAGACCTTCACCGCCGTCCGGCCCGAAAAGAGGTAGATGAATGGCCCCCGATCCGGCGCGGACCTTTTACGCCTGGCGGACGAGCTGCGCTTCATAAGCGGCGGCGGTACTGCCGCGAAGTAATGATCAATGCTTGCGAGGAAACTTTCGAAAGTAATGGGTTTCACCAGACAATCGAGTATATAGTCGTCATCGCCGCGTCGCCATCGCTTTTTTTTCTCCGACAGAAAAATTACCCTGGGTCGGCAGGGCAACAATTTCAAAAATGCCTCTCCCGTCACTTTGGGAAGCATAATGTCCAGGAAAAGGAGGTCGATCTTGTTCTGCTGAAGATACATCAGCCCGTCGATCGCGTGGTAAAATGTCCCCACGTGTTCCAGGGAATCCAATTCGCCGATGTAGGATTCGAGAACACTCGAAGCATACGGCTCATCGATGATCAAACATTTGATTCTGCTCATAGAAAAAATCCGGTGAAATAACTGTACTCCAAAGGACTAACCACGGGGGCGGCATAGGCGCAACCAAAGGCGGGTCCGACAGATTAGCCGGCTAAGTAATGAGAAGAAACGAATTGAGTAGGATGGTGCCCAATTTCCAAATAATTCGTGAAAACTCCAACGGCATCCCCGCGATGCTGCAAATTAGTGCGATCAGATCCCTTTCAAATACATCCGCAGCGCCCGCATTTCGGTATCCGAAAACGCGGCGGTCATTTGCCAGGGCATCGGCGCTTTCAGCTCGGTGCCGTCAGGCCGCTTGCCCGTGCGAAGCGTCTGGTAAAACTGCTCGTCAGTCCATCGCGCACTTTTCCCGGTTGAAGAAATATCGGGGGTACCGCCTTCCCCCGGCGTGCCCTTCATGTCGGGTTTATGGCAACCGGTACAAATTTGCGACACATATTTACCGAAATCAGCCGTTACGCCCTCGTGTATCGCTAAGGGAGGTGCTGCATTGTGATCGATTTTCTCTGCTTCGAACAGGTCCAGCTCTCCCAGATCGGCCAGGATGGTCGCACCGACGCCGATTTCGCTGGGCGGGTTCACGCGGTCTACCGGCGGTACCTGCGCGCAATAGGCGATCACCGCTTTCAGGTCCGTCTCGCTGAGTTTGTTGAAACCGGCCGACGGCATGTAGATAAGCGGCGTACCGTCTTGCTGCACGCCGTGACGGATCGCCCGCACCCAGTCGTTGGTGTCGTAGTCTTTGGATATGCCCCCTTTCCCTTTAGTAAGGTTCCGGGCGACCAGCCGCCCTACCCCATCTTGCTCAAAAAGGACACGGCCGCCCAGGTCTTTGCCGTGACAGTCATTACAGCCTTTGGTGGTAACAAGGCGCCGACCCTGGGCGATGGTGGCGGAATCAGCCGGGATGTCGAGTTTGACAGGCTTTATAGTGTAAACTTTGCTTTTTCGGTTACCGATTGTGATGTAGGCTTTGGTGTAATAACCGAGTGCGAGCAGCACGATGACCAGCAGCATACGGCCGGTCCATTTCAGGATTTTTTTTAACATGGCTTTTGGAAATAACAGTTTGGAAAACTGCCGGCAAGGCCGACGTTGCAAAAATGCCTTGCCGACCAGCGATTTCCATTGTTAAATCCCTTGAAGCGTCATTATCGCTGCATGAATTGCGTATTGCTATTTACCAAGCCACTTTTTGAAATCCATCGCTTTTTCGCGGCTGATAATCACCTCGCTATCAGGCGCTGGGATGAGCGTAAGCTTGATCTTGTTATTGAAATACGGGTTGATTTGCTGTACGCAATGCACGCTAATGATAAACTGGCGGTTAGCGCGGAAAAAGCAGTCCGGGTCGAGCATTTTTTCGAGCTCGTCGAGCGTATAATCGACCGGGTATTTCTGGTTATTCTTTGACTTGAAAAGACTTGTCCCCTCTTCCGAGTAGAAATAGGCGATGTCGCTCACCTCCACGGGCACCCATTGCTGCAAATGCTTGACCAGAAAACGCTTCCGGTATTCCGAAGGCTGCATTTGCTGGCGCAGCTGCTTGACGAGCGAATCGATCGCGTCGCGGTCTACATTGGCGGCATTTTTGGAAACGTCGCTCTCCGCACCCTTTGTCAGGCGATTGTATTTCGCCAGACTTGCTTCGAGTTCCTGGCGTTTGATCGGTTTGAGCAGGTAATCGATACTGTTAACCTTGAATGCCCTGAGCGCGTACTCGTCGTAGGAAGTGGTGAATATCACCGGCGATTCCACTTTCACCTGGTCGAAGATCTCGAAACTTTGGCCGTCGGCGAGTTCGATATCCATCAGAATAAGATCGGGGACTTCATTTTCTTTCAGGAAATCCACCGATTCCTGCACGCTGGCGGCCTTGCCGACAATTTCTATATTCCCATCAATTTCAGTTAGTAGTTTGGAGAGTTTTCTCACAGCCAGATCCTCGTCT
>DATMSL010000278.1:0-4742 GCA_035565435.1 Dyadobacter sp.
GGCTGTTTTTGCTACCGGCATAGATCGCTCTTTCAGTCAAACCGTCGACATACCATTGCTTCCGGGTGTTTGGGGTTACGGCAATTCTTCGAAGATAACAGTCCTCTCAAATGGAAATTTTGTTTACTCAAACCGCAATTACGGGTCATCCGGACAGCTGGATAGGGGCATAGTACAATTATACAATGGAAAAACGCTGGCTTTAATAACCACGATTACCGGCAGCCGGGCAGGCGACCGGGTAGGCGACCGCGTATACGCGCTTCCGAATGGCAACTTTGTCACGTCGTCACAATACTACGACTCCAATGTGCCCGATGTGGGAGGAGTGTGGTGGATGAACGGGGTAACGGGCGCGACTACTTTGTTGAAAGGGAGTTCTTACATGGACCAGGTTGGCCTCGGTGCTATTACGATTTTACCAAACAGCAATTACCTCGTCAATAGTTACAGATGGACAAATGGTACCGGAAAATCGCTCGGAGCAGTTACGTGGTGTAACGGAGCGACCGGTCGTAGTGGGGACGTTTCGGTGGCCAATTCGCTTGTGGGCGCTACGGATGACGACCTGGTGGGTACCACCAATTACGTTGTAGCCCTTAGTAACGGTAATTATGTTGTAGCTACACCCAATTGGGACAATGGCGCTCTGATGGACGTCGGGGCGGTGACCTTCGGAAATGGAACGACAGGCACGTTTGGAGCCGTGAGTGCTTCGAACTCACTAATAGGTACGAGTGCAGGAGATCGCGTGGGATCAGGAGGAGTGGCTCCTCTAACCAATGGCAACTATGTGGTGTGTAGCCCGGTATGGTGGAATGGCGCCATTGAGTCGGCCGGCGCAGCTACCTGGGCAAATGGCACGACGGGATTGATAGGCGCGGTAACGACCGCTAACTCGCTTGTGGGATCGAAAATCTACGACCGCGTAGGAAATTACGGCGTTACAGCACTCACCAACGGGAATTATGTGGTCAGAAGCGGTTTTTGGATGAATGGGGCATTATCGTTGGCCGGTGCAGTTACGTGGGGAGATGGTACCACCGGTATTACAGGAGTAGTGAGTGCCGCAAATTCACTTGTCGGAGGCATAGCGAATAGTTTTGTTGGGCTGCAAAATGTCGAAGCCCTTACGAATGGTAACTATGTAGTTTCCAGTTCGGGATGGAGCAGCGCGACCAAAAACGGTGTCGGAGCGATCACATGGGCCGACGGCGCAGTGGGGATCAAAGGAGAGGTAAGCGAAACCAATTCGCTGGTAGGAAAAAATGCCAATGAAAAAGTGTCAAAGGTGACAGGACTGACCAACGGGAATTACGTAGTGGCAAGTCCTGGTTGGTCCAATGATAATGGTGAAACGGTAGGGGCGGTAGTCTGGGCCGATGGGTCCAAAGGGATTATCGGTACAATAGATGCTTCCAACGCGATTACCGGCTTGAAAAACGGAGATGCGATTGCTAATATTGGACTACTGGCGCTCTCGGATGGCAACTACATTATTGCGAGCCGGTCTTGGGATTCTCAAACCGTAGCCGATGCGGGGGCTGTCACGTGGATGGACGGCTCAAAGCCGGCTACCGGCCAGGTGACGGAGGCAAATTCCCTTTACGGAAATATTTCGGGCGGCCTTATGAGCCTCGACAATCCAGTCGTTCTGAAAAAGGGAAGTTATGTTTTTAAAACTTCCGCGCTGAAAGTGACCGATCCTGATCCCGGTACTATTACTTGGAGCAATGGTGGGCAGTTCGGAGAAATAAATGCAACGAATTCTCTGGTGGGGTCCCACGAGCAAGATGAATTTGGATTTTCTGAAATTGGTGCGACCGAAGATGGTCAGTATTTTGTTCTAAACAGCCGCAGAAGTGCTGAGCAAATACGTGCAGGGTCGGTGACCTGGGGAAATGGCATTTCGGGAACATCCGGAACGGTTAATGATTGCAATAGCGTGATCGGCATGAAATTCAACGGGGGATCTTCCATGTCCGCTGCTTACAATGAAGTTTATAAGTATCTGATTGTGGGAAGAGGTGCTGAGGATTTAATCACGATTTATTATCCCAGCGGAGGACCTTTTCTCGCTAAACCCGAAGACATTGGTTCTGCCAATTTAGGAGGTGGTCAGGCAACTCACCTGCTCGATCCGGGCGGATGTCGTATTCTGGCTTCACTGGCATCAACGGGATCGAATCCTGTAACTGGATTAGTTGATGCAAAAGTTTGGGTGGAGAACAGCATTCCACGGTTCGGTAGAGATCCGTTTGTCGCACGTCATTATGAAATTACACCTGCCAATAATGCTGCGACTGCTACCGGGCGATTGACATTATACTTTTCGCAGAAGGAATTCAATGACTTTAATGCAGCGCCCGGCAGTGATCTGAACTTGCCTGCCAATGCCGGTGATGCACCGGGTAAGGCTAATCTCCGCATCGGGAAATACAGCGGCACCAGCAGCGATGGCACTGGCTTGCCCGGGACTTATCCGTCGGTGGCGTCCACGATTATCGACCCTGCAGATACTGATATCATATGGAACGACACGTTCAAACGTTGGGAAGTGACTTTTGATACCGAGGGTTTCAGCGGCTTTGTTATTCAGACGAGCCCGGTTCCTTTGCCGGTCCGCCTGGTTGCATTCAGCGCAAAACCCGAAGGAAAAACCGTAAAACTCGATTGGCAAATCGCTGATGCCGTCAATTTCAGTCATTTCGAAATCGAGCACGCGCCTGATGCGAAGCAGTTTCAAACTTTCGGAAAAGTTGACTTTGAAGAAGGTATTGAAAACTATATGATTACAGATAGCGAGCCTCGTGCGGATGCAAGCGGGCAGGCCTATTACCGGCTAAAAATGGTTGACCAGGATGGAAGCTATGCTTATAGCAAAATTGCGGCCGCTCAATTCGACGGTAATCATGTGGGATACGTATATCCTAATCCGGTTGCTGATTATTTTAAAATTTCCCTATCCGGCTATGATGGTAAAACAGGAACAATGCGGCTCGTCAATGCGTCCGGTAAAGTGCTGCGTAGCGAAGCATTCACCGTGAAAAATGGCGAGATAAGGATGGATTTGAAGAAATCACTGCTTGAAGAAGGCCATTACATCATTCAGCTGGATCTCGGCGGGGAACGGCGGCAATTTAAAATAGTTCGCACACGCTGAGTTTGGCGAAACAGGCAGGAGTTGTTTTGATCAGCTCCTGCCTGCCAGTAATTCCGAAACCAGAATACCGTCAATTCGTAACCCCTCGATATTACACCCTGAGAGCTCCACTCCACGGAGGTCGCAATTCACAAATTGGCTTTTGTGCAGATCACAATCTTCAAAAAGCAATGGCCGCTGCTCCGCATTCGGGTCGTACATCGGATGGTCCGGTGGGCACATACCGATGTTCCGAAACGCCGCCCCGCCCAACTGCGCGCCTTCAATTTTGAGATCGCTCAGATTGGCATCTGTGATCGATATATTGCTCATATTCACATCATTGAACGTTGAGCCGGACAGCATTGCGCGGTTTGCAGTGATGACTGCGCATTCACTATCGAGCGTGATTTGTTTGATGGTCTCCATGGTGGTTGTTCTTTTGAGATGAAAGCGGATCACTTAATCTGCGCCAGAGAAAGGCGCGGTTGCCAATGTAAAAATAGTTAAGCGACAACAGCGCCGAAAGGGTTATTAGCGACGGATTTGATGTGCAATCAGGACAACGTTTCTTCCGGATCACTTTGCAGACGAGGCTTAATCAACACGAGCATGAAAAGCGCTATTCCAAATACAAATCCACCGAGCGTCCATGCCAGTTTGTGTCCATTCCGCATTTCTGCCGGCTCTTTTTTCGGTTCGAGAATGATGAAATCGTTGTTAACGGGCCTCCTTAGCGCATTTTGAACAGCTATCCGGAAATTCGACCGGTCATACGATGCCGGTTTATTTTCGAAATGGTCGACTGTGTTAAAGTCGTATTGATGCATTTTGGTCGTGCATTCATTGAAAAACTTCCTGAAACGTTGTTCTTTCTCACGCTGACTAAGCAAATTGCTGATCTTCTTATGAAAATTGACGCCATACCAATAGAGCGGCGTCATGGTTAGGGCCTGCTTTTTGTGGGTCAGGATCGGATTTACAAAATAAATATCCATGTGCAGATCTTGTTTGAACCTCCCAAGCGCCCTAAATGAATAATGTACACCCCCAATAAATTTGTGCACTGCGAACTCCTTCACCCGGTAATATCGCACCCGGTCATGTTTACGGATTTCCTTCACATTTTTGACCTCTAATAACTCACCGGTAGCAGTCGTGAGCAGAAACTGCGAGGGAATGAGCATGGCCGCCATCGAAATCCAGGCAACGCATTGCATTTGCCAGCTCCCTTTATCTTTTCCTGCTTTATATTCGAGCCTGTCGAATCGTGGTTTCAGCCAGATCAAAATGGGAACCCACGGAGCGATAACGGGTATCCAAAATTGCCAGATGTCCTCATCCAGCTCCATAATCGGGAATTTGTCCAGGAACAGCCACCACCTCACAAACGCGAGAAACAATAAAGTAGCCCAAGCGACGATGATAAATGGAATAAGAATGCGTTTGAGTTTTGTAAGGTAGTTTGGATTGATGTGCATTATTTGAAATGCTTGTTAATAAGTGTGATTGATTTTCGCCTAAGAATATCAAAAATTTTAATACACACCAATTAAAATACAAAAGAGGTAACCAGTTTGAACCGATTGCCTCTTTCATC
>DATMSL010000279.1:0-1832 GCA_035565435.1 Dyadobacter sp.
CGGCGCCATCCTGATTTCCGTAACAGGATGTAAGTTGACTCAGCCGGTAGAGCAGCGCGCACAAATCAAAACCCCGGCAACATTCGCAGGCCAGGCCGACTCGGCAGGTATCGGGGCCTTACAATGGAAAACCTTTTTCAACGACCGGCACCTCGTCGCACTCATCGACACCGCATTGCAGAACAACCTCGACCTGAAAATGGCCGTTCAGCGCATTGAAATGGCGAGGAGCAACATTATGGCTGCCCACGGCGCCATGCTGCCGGTCGTAACCGGCGATGTATCCGGCGGTGGCCGTAAATTCGGCGACTACACTATGGACGGCGTGGGTAACTACGACACCAATTTTTCCCAGAATCTCGATAACGACAGGCGCCTCCCCGACCCTTTCCTACCCGATTACTTCCTCGGCCTACGCAGCTCATGGGAGATAGACATCTGGGGCAAACTCAAAAACCAGAAGAAAGCTGCCTACACCCGTTTCCTGGCAAGCGAAAAGGGCCGTCAGGCGATCATCACCGGCCTTATCGCCGAAATCGCACGCTCCTATTACGAGTTGATGGCGCTCGATACCGAACTGGACATTATCCGAAAGAACATCTCTTTGCAGGAGTCGGCCGTAGAAACCATTAAGATCCAGAAGGAAGCGGGTCGCGCCAACGAGCTCGGGGTGCGTCAGCTTACTGCCCAATTACTCAACACCCGTAGCCTGGAATTTGAAGTACAGCAAAAGATCATTGAAATTGAAAACAATGTAAACCTGCTCACAGGCCGGTTCCCTCAGCCGATCACAAGGAGTACTACGCTGGACCAGGTAATGCCGCCATCCATCAGCGCTGGCATACCGGTGCAAATGTTGCGGAGAAGACCAGATATCCAGCAGGCGCAACTCGACTTGCTTGCCAATTATTCCGAGCAGCAAGCCGCACAGCTGGCATTTCTGCCTTCTTTGAATATCACCGCATTCCTCGGCTTCAATGCATTTAAAAGCAACCTGCTCTTCTCATCCGGCTCGCTCGCATACAGCGCGCTCGGTGGCCTGACAGCTCCGCTAGTCAACCGGAAGGCGTTAAAGGCAAACCAGAAACGCGCCGAAGCGGCAAGCCTGGAAGCACTTTACGCCTATAACAAATCCGTTTTGAATGGCTTCCGCGAGGTGAGTACCAGCCTCAAAAAACTCGAAAACACCCGCCAGATCGGTGATTTGAAGAAACAGGAAGTGGACGTGCTACAACAAGCCGTAGCCACTTCCCAAGACCTCTTTCTAACCGGTTATGCATCCTACCTCGAAGTAATCACCGCACAGCGGAGTGTTTTGCAGGAGGAGTTGAACTTGACGAATGTTCAGAAGGAGCAGTTTCTGGCGTTGGTGGAGTTGTATAGGGCGCTTGGCGGAGGCTGGGAGTAGGTTCTTAATTATAATTATACCAGGAAGATTTCACCTTCCTGGTATAAACCTACTTTATTTCCACCACACGTTCGAATGGTTCGCTTTTGTATTCCTCATGTGTCTCCGGGTTTGTGACAACCACACGCATGCGATATTTCCCGGGCGGGTAATTTGGATAAAACGCGTCTCCAAGCATACATTCAGCCCCTTCCTGGTATGTGCTCAAATTCCTTATCCAAATGTCTGTTCGCTTAACGTAGCCCGGCTGGGTAATCGATTCCAGCTCTACATCGAACCAGAGCATTGAAGTCGTTAGATTTGCGAATCCCCAGTGTAAGTCTCCTGTTTCTACCTCTTTTTTGAAAGTCACTGGCTTTTCCCGGTACTCGTAGACGTCAGCATACTCTTGATTTTTGTCATTTGACCCTTCAAAAATCATGAT
>DATMSL010000280.1:0-2789 GCA_035565435.1 Dyadobacter sp.
TGGCCGACAAGCTATTGAATAACTGATCGTTACCGGATTGGAAATTGTGCGCATTAAAATAAGATTAAAATTTAAAAACAGACTTGTCTGTTTTTAAATTAATGCTGTATCTTTGAATCATGAGAAACATGACCGTCAGGGAATCAATTCTGAAAACAGCGGCCAAGCTATTTTATCAGCAAGGTTATAGCAACACAGGAATCAACCAGATCATCGAGCAAGCAGGTATCGCCAAATCGTCTTTGTACCAACATTTTAAATCGAAAGAGGAGTTGCTAATGGCTTATTTGCAATTAACCGGGGCCGAAACTTTGGCTCTTTTGACTGAGGCGTCTGAGCATGGCACATCGCCCAAGCAGAAGGTGCTGGCGATTTTCGATTATCTGGCGGCTTCGGTGACCAACGAAAGTTTTCATGGCTGCCATTTTCTCAATATCGTATATGAAATGCCCCACGACGCATTGCGGGTGCGGGAGCAGGTCAAATTGCAAAAGCAGGGCGTGCGAGACCTATTTGATGATATCCTTCGGCCATTGGAAAACGAAGCATTAGCCAATGAAATTTACACCCTGTTCGAGGGTGCGCTCATTGGCCATAAGGTGCACAACGATCCCTGGCCGGTTTTGGCCGCAAGGGCAGTTGTGGAAAAATTGCTTTGATTTTAAGAAAACAGACTTGTCTGTATTTGTTTGTTAAAAACCATAAATTTTACTGCACATGAAAACGAACCGGGTACACTACCAAAAATTGCAGGTCAATGGCCTGAACGTATTCTATCGCGAATCAGGGCCTGTGGACGGCCCAGTGGTGCTTCTCTTGCACGGCTACCCGACATCCTCGCATATGTACCGTAATTTGATACCGATCCTGGCAGAGAAATACCACGTATTTGCTCCCGACCTGATTGGTTTTGGCAATTCCGATGCACCGCATTACAAATCGTTTAATTACACCTTTGATAACTTGACCAAATATGTTCAAGGGTTTATTGACCAACTCGGATTAGAACGTTTTGCGGTGCAGGTATTTGACTACGGCGCGCCGGTCGGGTTCCGGCTGGCGGTTGCCAACCCGGAAAAAATAACCGGCATTGTTACCCAAAACGGGAATGCTTACGTGGAAGGGCTAAGCGATGGCTGGAACCCGATCCAGCAGTATTGGGCAGACCCCAGCGAGCAGAACCGCAATAACCTTCGGGTGCTTTCGACTGCAGAATCCACGCAGTGGCAGTACTTCACCGGCGTGAGCGACAAAAGTCTAGTTGCACCCGAATCTTACCTGCTCGACCAGTTTTTCCTGGATCGGTCCGAGAATGAAGAAATCCAGCTTGATCTTTTCAAGGATTACGCGAGCAATGTAGCATTGTACCCAACTTTCCACCAGTATTTCAGAGATAGTCAGGTGCCATTGCTTGCCGTTTGGGGCGACAAAGACCCATTCTTTCTGCCAGCCGGCGCCAAGGCTTTCAGAAAAGATCTGCCTAATGCGATCGTTAAGCTCTACGATACAGGCCATTTCGCACTGGAAACCCATGTCGATGAGATTGGAGAAGCAATTTTGAAGTTTCTGGACACGCTGCCGCGTTAAGAGCCGCAGGCGCGCAGATTCGAATCGGTTAAACATATCAACTGTGATCATCATGCAAACAAGGACGCAAGTTCAGGTACTGCGCGAGCGGTGCGAACAGGTGCGCCGGCTCACCGTGGATATCTGCCAGGGTTTGGAGACCGAGGATTACGTAGTGCAACCCACCGCAGATGTAAGCCCACCCAAATGGCACCTGGGCCACACTACATGGTTTTTCGAAACATTTGTGTTGAAGCCGCACTACCCAGACTATCATCCGTTCAGCGAGGACTTTGATTACGTTTTTAACAGCTACTATGAAACGATCGGATGTAGGGTAGTCCGGACAGACAGGGGCAATCTGAGCAGACCGACGGTACAGGACGTATTTCGGTATCGCGATTATGTGGATGAAAAATTGTATCAACTACTAGAATTGGCAAGCGCTGATTTGTTAACCGAGATATTGCCAATCATAGAGCTTGGAATAAACCATGAACAGCAACATCAGGAGCTGCTCTGGACGGACATAAAGTACATTCTTGGTAATAATCCGCTGTTTCCCCGCTTTTTAAATTCGCAGCATCCTGATACCACTGACAGGCCTTCACAACAGGGCTTTTTATCGATCAATTCCGGGGACTATGAAATAGGGTATGATGGGCCGTTTTTCTCATGGGATAATGAGCATAACCGGCATACGGTGTATGTGCAACCGTTCGAAATAAGCACAACGCTGGTTACCAACAAGGACTACCTTCAATTCATTGATTCTGGCGGATATACCGATTTCCGGCATTGGCATTCGGACGGTTGGGCATGGATCAAAACGGAGCAAATCCAGGCCCCGCTATATTGGCATTATTGGGAAGGCGAATGGCTCAACTACACATTCGATGGACTACGGGCCTTCGATCTGCAAGAGCCCGTTTGCCACGTTAGTTACTACGAGGCCTACGCCTATGCCAATTGGATGGGACTAAGGCTTCCTACGGAATTTGAATGGGAGGTGGCGGCGCCCAAAATGCAATGGGGCCAGCTTTGGGAATGGACCGAAAGCGCTTATCTACCTTACCCTGGCTATAAGAGGCCTGCCGGCGCTCTTGGAGAATATAATGGCAAGTTCATGGTGAACCAGCAGGTATTACGCGGAGCTTCTGCCTACACTTCGCCTGGCCACAGCCGGATTACTTACCGAAATTTCTTTCAGCCACAGGCCCGCT
>DATMSL010000281.1:0-3555 GCA_035565435.1 Dyadobacter sp.
AAAAAAGACGAGCAGCAAACACCGCCCGTCCCCCAAAATCTATTCTAAAAATCTATTACCGTCGTCTTAAGACGACGGCTAAAGACTAGTTTTTTCAATTATTTCCCGCCCTTCGCCTGCTTTAACGCCGCAGTCGTCAACCAATACTTCGCAATCATATTCGGCACCTCCCATTCCGGCAGCTTTCCTGCTTTGAGATACCCCATATAAGCATTGGCCACCTGCGCGAAGTGCGATTCGTGGCCGGTATCATATTTGGCATCAATCACCACTTCCCAACCCGCAGGGATCTTTTTCAGCTCCACGCCGGGGAATTTGGTTTGTACGGATTTGAATGCAGCCGCCACAGCATCTTCGTAAGCCTTGCTCTTGTCGGTAGTTTCAATGTAAAGCACAGGCTTGTATTTCTGGTCTTTGCCCTGGCGGACGATCAGGTTGGCTTTCGAGCCTTTCATGATCGAGTAATGCGTGTCGCCGGTGCCTTCGGGGGCCTGGAAGTTCCAGATCACGGATACTTTCGCGTGCACGCCTTTCAGGGTGTAGTTCAGTTCTCCATTGGAATATACATTCAACAAAGTGTCCTTAATGTCCTTTTTGAGGAAATCAGGGTAAGTTTCACTTTTGGTAACAAGCTTGAACTGCGAGGGTGTGAGCTGCGTAGCCGTGCGCTTCGTCGAGAGGAGTTGAATGTCCTTTTGATAATCGAGCGATACATTCGGGAAGCAGCTCCATTGTACGAGGTCCACGAGGTGGGTGGTTACGTCTACCATGCCTTCGCCTTGTTGGTTTACATCAAAAAACCAGGTGGGGCGTACCAGCGGCTCGCCGGAAATGTATTTGAAGAAGTGGTGAACGCTTTCTTTGGATACGGCCGGGTTTTCAGGTGTACCTTTTTGCAACTCGCCGAAAATCTCGGGCAGCAATGCAAGCTCGCGTTGCAGGGTGTTGGTGATCTCGTAGCGCTCGGTCATGATGTCGTAAAGGAGCACCTTGTTCTTGTCGGCGCTGGCGAATGCTTCTTTCAGCTTGTCAAAGCCCGCCGCGTCGATCGCCATCGGTTTGTCGGCGAGGACGTTCAGGCCTGCATCGACGGATTGTTTGATGTAATCGGTCTTTTTCTGGTTGTTTCCGGCCAGTACCACCACACTACCCTTCTTTTCGGAAAGCATTTTTTCGAGGAAATCGGGGCCGGTGTAAACCTCCTCTTTCCAATGCGTCGGGTCTTCGGGGCGGGTGTTGTACTTCTCCACCTTGTCGAGGTAAGCCTTCACATCCGGGCCTTCGGACGCGTACACGTGCACGACCGAATCCACATCGTCGTACATTGATTTCTGAACCAGCGCCGCATGGAAGTGGCCGGGCTCTACCACGATCAGGCTCAGCGGCTTCTTCTCCTCATTCTTGGCCTCCTCTTTCTTCGAGTTACATCCCTGATTGAATACCATTGCGCTCAATAAAGCGATTGTCAAGAGTTCTTTTCTCATTTGAATGGGTTGAGGTAATACATTGCAAGATAGCTCCGGTGCGGAACTATGCCTGCGAGTATGACGAAATTTCTTTCAGCTTCCCTGAACTCGCCTGGTCGATGAACAAGATCGCATGCGGGTGCTTGCGGAGGATGGTCGACGGGTAGGCTTCCTGGATGTCCTCGGCCACGGTGTGGTAAATGGCCTGCGCCTTTTTCTCTCCGGGCACGATGCAGAAGGCATATTTGGCCTTCATCAGGGTCGGAATGGTGAGGGTCAATGCGGTTTGAGGTACTTCGTCAAAGGTGTCGAAGCATTCGTCGTTTACCTGCTGCTGGCGGCAGGCGTCGTCGAGTTCCACCACTTTCACTTCCAATGGATCATCGAAAAACGCCACATGCGGGTCGTTGAATGCCAGATGCCCATTCTCGCCGATACCAAGGCACACAATGTCGATTGGGTTGTCGCGGAGCAATTGCGCATAATGGTCACATTCGGCAGCGGCGTCGGTAGCGTTACCGTCGAGATAGGAAGCGGAATGCACGGGTACATGGTCGAACAACCGTATTTTCAGGAAGTACCCGAAGTTCTGCGGCGCATCGGCGGCGATGCCGATGTATTCGTCCATATGAAATGCATTGATTTTCTCCCATTGAATACCCGGCTCGTCTTTCAAAGTCGCCAGAAACTCGTTCTGCGAAGGCGCCGAGGCGAATATGATATTTACAAATTCTTGGGTATCCTGAATCTCCCGAATCTTGTCCGCCACGGCTTTGGCCGCGGCTTCACCCATTTGCTGGCGGGTTTCGGAGATGTTGATTTCCAGTTGGTCGACTTTCATTTTTTGTGTTAGTTAAATTTGGGGTATCGCGTTTAGGTAGATGGTTTTTCCTTTAACAATGGTCCTTTGAATGCGGATGTCCGCATCGAAAATCACGATATCGGCATCTTTGCCGGCTACTAATGTGCCCTTGCGCTCGTGTACGCCCATAATGCGCGCGGGCGTGGCCGTGGCCATGCGCACGGCATCGAGCAGCGGTACGTCGGCCATATTCACCATCGTGCGCACGAGGCGATCGGCCGTGGAAACGCTTCCGGCAAAGGAGGTACGATCCGGCAGCTTCGCCACGCCATCCTCGACGATCACTTTCAACCCGTTTTTGAGCGAGCCGAGCGTACTTTCGCCCTCCGGCATCCCCGCAGCGCGCATGGCGTCGGTAATCAATGCAATGCGGTCGGGACCTTTGATTTTATAAATGAGTTTCAACAGCGGCGCAGGCAAATGCACGCCATCGGCGATGATTTCCACATCCATATCGAGCAAAAAGGCGCTTTCGATCGTACCTGCATACCGGAACGCATTCCTGCGCGTCACGCCCGACATGGCCGAGTATAGATGCGTCGCAAGCGTGTAACCATTTTCATAGGCTTCCAGCACGTCTTCGTAAATCGCGTCGGTATGCGCCACCGCCGCCAGAATGCCTTTTTGTTTTAATCTTTTTCCAAAATCAATCGCCCCCGGCAGCTCTGGTGCGGCGCTCCAACGGGTAATGGAATTGGAGTAAGCCAAAATTGCCTCATATTCGTCGGGATCGGGATTGCGGATATAGCGTGGATCCTGCGCTCCCCGCTGGCTCAATGCAAAATAGGGGCCTTCCAAATGCATTCCGAGGAATTGGGCGCCATTTGCATTGGCTGCATTGGCCTTTTCATAGAAATCCAGCGTTTCGAGCAAATCCTCTTTTTCGGCTGTTAATGTGGTGGGTACCATCGCCGTGGTGCCGTATTGGGCGTGTGTTTCGGCAATTTTCAAAAACGCCTCCGCGCTGCCATCCATGAAATCATGCCCGCCGCCGCCGTGAATATGCAGGTCGATAAAGCCGGGTGCGACGTAATGTCCTTCGGCATCGATTACCTCTGCATCGGGAAAGTCTACATCCCGCGTTTCAATTCCCACAATCACTCCGTTTTCAATCAGAATGGTACCATTCCGAATGTAGCGGTAGGGTGTGATTAGCGTTCCGTTTGTAATTTTAACTCTCATAGATCCAATTTTGAATGACCGAATGATTGAATGATTGAATAGGGC
>DATMSL010000282.1:0-4173 GCA_035565435.1 Dyadobacter sp.
CTTTTGTTGATTAAAGCTGAGATGCCTGCAAATGTATAGTCAAAATCATCTGGTATGGAAAATTCACTGAAACCAAAACCCGGATAGTCCGGAGCGACGAGATGATATCTATCAGACATAGCAATCATCAAATTTTTAAAAGCTACTGATGACGTAGGAAACCCCATATCCTCGGCGCAAAAACAGGTATTTTTTGGCGTGCATTTGTAATTAGAAACGATCACGTCAAGTATGTCTTCGATCGAGGACTGGGTATTTCCTATCTTGTAAGAACCTAGCAGCGCCCCCTTCGTGTTTACGATGGCCACATAGAGCGTCAGCGTTGAGATATCGATTCCAATGAAAAATTCCGGCTCTATATAAAATTGGTTTGAGACGGCCTCTTTTGTTTTTAAAGATTTATTCTCCTTCGCGCTTCACCGGCACGGCAGGGCTGGTTTCAAGCTTCGCGCCCTGGGCCGGTTTATACAATGTGCCAGGCAGGGTGTTGGTGCGGAGCTGTTTACCGTAACTGCCGGTGGCTGTGGGCTTGGGCAAGGTGTCTTTTTTGACTGCTGCATCCTTACTGAACAGCAAACCGGGGGCTGTGCCGTTTTTCAATTGGCTACCAATGGACTCGTCTGTTCTAAAACGGGACTGGGCGGTAGTCTTGATGCAGGTGAGGGCGGTCAGGGCGATGATGAGGACGTATTTCATAATGATGGATGGCTGTTTTTATTTGACATTGACAAACACATTGATCTTTCCGATTCCTTCTCCGTCGAAGTTCTGCAATGCTTTCCCGAGTGCTTGTCCGGGCTGGATTTTGGCGGGATCGGCCTTCATGGCTACGCCGGGGATCGAAGAGGTCACCAACAGGTCGCCGCGCTGAACAGCACCGCCTTCCGTGCACACTTTGGTAGGAATGACGCCCACGACGCCCATCGGAACCTTTCCGGTGAGCTCGCTATCGACGTTTTCTTCGGTAAGAAGCACACCTGGCTTGGTCGCGTACACACCAAGAACGAGCGATGAATAGGCGCCCGCACTTTTTTCGATGGTGCGGTCCTGGGAAGTGGCTATACTCAGTACATCGCCAGGCTCATATTGGGACACCGCGTCGAGCACGTCGAATGCTTCCGCAATGTCGGCACCGCTGGCTTGGGTGCCGCCGTTGAAAAAACCTCTTCCGGCTTTGTTGATGCGCGCCACCGTCGATCCACCGCTTTGGAATATAGCCAGGTTGCCGCTGGATCCGGTATGGTTTATCTGAAGGTTGCTTCCGGTTCCGTTGGTGGTGATTAGCACCGCGGGTTGGCTATTTGATGAATTAAAATTGGAAAACCGCCCGGCTTTGCCTGTTCCGAAATTGGGTACCCAGCCAAACATCGCGTTTCCCGAGCCGTCGCAAGTCGCTTCAACGCCGTCTCCGGTTCCACCCGCGTTAGCGGTAATGCCGTTCCCGTTTCCATCCGCCAATGCCACTACGGCAGGGCCGTTGCCTAACTGATTACTCGCATGAAACAACCCTGCATAACCGCCCGTGCCGGACGATACGCCATATATCGCGGCCGTTCCGAAATTGGCAAAGATCGAATTGATTTCTCCTTTCACGGCTGGCGAGGTACCCTGTGCCTTGTCTACGATAAAACGGCCCGCGGTGCCGTTCCCGACAGTTTTTACCAGAAGTGCCTCATTTTGGTTATCCTCGTTATAGTTTTCAAACCGCCCCGGGCGTCCTGTTGCAAAGGTAGGCACCCACGCATACATTGCCGTACCGCTGCCATCGATGTTCGTTTCAACACCATTACCGGTTTTGCCGGCATTCGAAGTAATGGCATTGCCGTTCCCGTCCGAAATAGCGACGAGCGCGGGCCCATTGCCCGACGTATTGGCCGCATGGAAAAGGCCGGCAAACCCGCCGGTTCCTGAGGATTTACCGAATATACCTGCAGCGCCAAAGTTGCCGAAAATCGTGTTCACTTCGCCTCTTACGGCAGCGCCTACGCTATTATCGTTATTAATGCGAAACGACGCAGCATTTCCCAGGGTATTATCCGGGATGTTACCGTTCCCGATAGACTCTACATGCAGCGTGTTGGCGTTGGTATTGCCGGCATTGGTATTCCAGAACCGGCCCGCTGCTCCATCGCCGGCCGCTACCCCTTCCAGCGCGGGGCCAGCGCCCTGGTTGGTGGCTGAAAACGCAGCAACCGCACTGTTGGTCGTGCCGGTATAGGGCAATGCGAACGGCGCATTGTCGGTCCAGCCACTACCACTTTTGAAATACCAGAAGCTCTTGGTGTCTGTGTCGTACACCAGCAGTCCGTCAGCAGGGCTGGCGATGCCGGTGCGCTGGGTAGAGGTTAGGCGGGGGATGAGCACGCCTTTGGCTCCCGACTGCACGTCGAGCTGCGCGCTGGCGTCAGGAGTAGTGGTGCCGATGCCCACCTGGGCGCTGGCGGTGAATGCGAGCGAGCCGAGCAGGGTGGTCAGTAATACTGCATTAGGAATATAGAATCTCTTCATGGTCATGTTGATTATAGCTTAATAATTTTGATGGCCTGCGTTTCGCCGGCGACCGTTTGCACTTGTATGAGGTATGTGCCGGCGGGGTAATGCTTTATACTGAGCTCCCTGCCCGGCTGCGGTTTCGATACTTCGAGCATCACCTCGCCGGACAAGCTGGTGACTTTCACGCTGGCGAGCGCTTGCTGCGAGCCGATCGAGAGCTTGTCCACTACAGGGTTGGGATAAACGCTGATTGTACCGCCGGTTCCCATTTCGATGTTGCGGATCATGCTGTAAGCGTAGCTGCCGTCGGAATCCACCATTTTGAGCCGGTAGTACTGCATTCCCGACCGCCGGACGGGGTCGCGGAAACTGTAATCCCTTCGTCCGGTGCCTTCCCCGGCCGCGCTGACCTTGCCCAATGCCGCCCATTGCTTCAAATTGGGGCTTTGCTGCACCTCGAAATAATCGCTGTTTTGCTCACCGGCTGTCTGCCACGAGAGCAGCACCGTATTTTCCACTTTTTTTACCTCGAAACCGATCAGCGTCACCGGTAATGCATTTTCCTGTGCGGCAGTCAGCGAAGTAAAGTTGGTCATCGGGAGGGTGTTGGAAATGTAGTGCTGCTGGGCATCCACCGTGCTACCGGTAACGGATATGAACGTCGCGTTGCCGTGCGCTAATTGCAACGAGCTTTCCGTATTGCCGTTCAGCTCGGCGGGCAGGTAGAAAATGCCTGCCTCGCCCGCGAAATCGACGGGTGCGCTGAACTGGTACACCCGTGCGATGCCCGGAGGCGAGCCAGGAACGGGCGTGGGAGAGGTCGTCAGTGTCTGGGAAGAAAGTGAAAAGCCGGTGCTGGGTTTCAGCGTGAGGCTGTCGATGGAAACGGAAGTGCCCTGGGCGATGAAGAAGCCGCCGCTCCCCGTGGTGAACTGCGCCTGTGCGGCTAAGGCGGGCATTAATGCCAGTTGGCAGAAAAACAGATAGCGTTTGATCATATGAACTGATTTGTGAAAAAGATTAGGTGGACTTGTCTTTGCTTGCGCATGCTCGCATCGACATGCGTAGTAATTGGGAAAGGTAATGGCATCATTTGTAACAATTTGTACCAATAACAGCCATTTTATTGTCGAATTTAAACTACGTAGAAATCGTCAGAAAGATTTATAACCGTCCATTACATTCCCGGTAATGTTCATGATGACTTCCGCCTGCTCTTTTCCATAATCTTTTCTGATAGACATAATGATAGGCTTGCTGCATTTGATTTTCCGTAGGTAGGCGAATGGCTGCTGGCGAGCACAGGGCAACCGAAGGTGTTACTTGTGTCGCGATCAGTCCGCCAAACATATTTTCTGCTTACCACGCCGAGATTGATCGGCCCTGGTCAGAGGAAATGACTTCTTCGCCGAGCTAATAAATTCTGGTCGAACGTGACTTTTACGGGCCGATTCCAAATAGAATATTTAGAAATTGGTAATGCGCAGTTAGTCGGATATGTTGGCGTAAATGCGCGAGAAATGTCACCTTGCGAAACGTCGTCTAATGTCGTAATCGCTAATATTGTATTATCAACTTTTTTCAAACACTGCATGAGCCGCGTATCTATACTAACCGCATACCTTCTACTCCTCCCGATGCTTGGATGGACCCAAGTAGATACACTTTACGTGTTTTATG
>DATMSL010000283.1:0-3836 GCA_035565435.1 Dyadobacter sp.
GCCTCGGGCAAACTGGTGAAGGCCGGGATGGACACCGGTAATGTGCCGGCATCGCGGATCAATGCCATTTACGAAGACCATTTGCGGAATGTGTGGATCGCATCTTCCCGCGGGCTGATCCTCTTCAAAAGAGCTGAGAACCGGTTTTATGATTTGCATATCAATACTTTTCATCAGAGTGACATCTATCTTTCGCTAATCGAAGACCGGCAGCAGAACCTGTTGATCGGTGTGCAGGACGGCGGGGTCTACCGCCTCGCATTGTCGCAAATGGCGGTGCACCCGCCCGATGCGCTCGTTTTCGAGCAGGTTCGCGATAAGGATAATAAAGGTATTACGCAGCGGTCGGTGCAATCGCTTTATATCGATAAGGACCGCAATATCTGGCTCGGTACTTATGGCGAGGGCACCTACCTGATCAGCGCCATTCCCGAGAAGTTCCGGAAGTTTGAACAGAAAACTATCGATTCACGCGCCGAAAGCTACCTTCGCTACTATGGGATGTGTGCCGACAAAGATGGTAACCTCTGGATCGGTACGGATGGCGACGGCATTTACAAAACGACCGCATCCGGTGAAGTATTAAAGCATTATGCCGCTTCCGACCAGCCCGGCCAGCTGCCCGATGGAGCCGTCATCGCCGCGCACCGCGACAGGCAGGACCGTTTGTGGTTTGGGACGTATTCCAAAGGGCTCGTTCGCTACGATCCTGCCACGGATAGTTTCAAGCGCTATGCGGCAGATCTGTCGGACCCGTATTCGCCGGGCAAAAACGATGTGCGGGTGATTTACCAGGACCGACGCCGGAATATCTGGGTCGGGACGAACGGGGGAGGGCTGAGCTTGCTCGATGAGCGGACGGGGAAGTTCCGCAATTTCATTCCTTCCAACAGTTCGATCAATGCGAACGATGTCCGGGCCATTACGGAGGATCAATACGGGAACCTCTGGATTGGTACTTACGGGGGCGGGCTCAATTACCTCAATACCCGTACCATGGAGTTTGTCGCGTGGTTCAATGCGGCGGGTAAGGAGCCCTATTTATCGAACCGCATTGTTTTCTCATTGTATATGGATGGCCTCGACCGGCTTTGGATCGGATCGGAGGGAAACGGATTGCTATTGTTTGATACAAGGGCGAAAAAAGTACGTCTTTTTGATGAAAAACGTGGTTTGGCGAGCAATGTGATCAATGCGATCCAGCCAGAGAGCCTGGATAAAGTATGGATAAGCACTAATAAGGGATTGTCAAGGATCGACCTGAAAGCAGGTTCGATCGAGAATTTCGATACCAGTCACGGCCTGCAAGGCGGTCAATTCAATCCGGGCTCCGCATTATTGAATGCGAAGAGCGGTCTCATGAGCTTCGGCGGTACGGAGGGCTGGAACCTCTTCGATCCGAAACAGGTGCGGGCATCACGCTACCAGCCAAAGGTGATGATCAGCGGCATCAGGATATTCGGGAAAGACAAGGAAAATGAGGCGATCTCGCTATTTGAATACCTGGGCAAGCAGCGGAGGTTTTCGATCAAACCCGACCAACCCGTTTTTTCGATCGACTACACGGCATTGAACTACGCTTACCCGGAGCTCACGCGCTACGCCTACATGCTCGAAGGCCTGGACAAGGACTGGAACTACGTGGAAAATGAGCGCTCGGCAACTTACCGTTACCTGCCATCGGGAAATTATGAATTTAAGGTGAAGGTGGCCAACCAGGATGGCATCTGGTTTGAAGACTTTGCGTCGCTCCCGATCCGCGTTATGCCGCCCTGGTACCAGAGCTGGTGGGCCTATTTCCTCTACATCCTGACGATCGGGGTCGTGCTGTACTATTACCAGCAATACAAGCTGGGGCAGGAGAAGATGAAGTATGAAGTGCAGCTGGCGCACATGGAGACGCGTCAGCAAATGGAGCTGAACGAGAAGAAATTGTCGTTTTTTACGAACGTTTCCCATGAGTTCCGGACGCCGCTTACATTGATTATCAATCCAATACGGGAGATGATGCAGGGCGCCGCTGTCGCCGACGCCTCGTCGGCGACTACCGCCAACATGCACATCATTTACCGCAATGCCAAGCGCCTGCTCAGCCTCGTTGACCAGCTGCTGCTTTTCCGCAAAGCCGACCAGCAGACGGATCAGCTGAAACCGGCCGTACATAGTTTTCCGCAGCTGGTTACCGAAGTATTTCAATGCTTTCTGCACCAGGCCGAGCAAAAACACATTCATTACAAACTGACATTACCCGAAAACGACCTGGAAGTGGTTTGTGATTGGGAAAAAACTGAAATAGCCATTTTTAACCTCATTTCCAATGCATTGAAATTCACCCCCGAGCAGGGAATGGTCCACGTGAAGGTGCTTGACCTTGGCGACCAGGTAGAAATTACGGTAAGCGATACCGGTCCGGGGATTCCAGCGGATGCCGGCGAGGATATTTTCAAGGTTTTTCACCAATATGCCGACCTCCGTTTTATGGCCAAAGGTGGTTTTGGGATTGGGTTGTATCTGGCAAAAACATTCGTGGAGAACCATTTCGGGCAGTTGCGGTATGAGTCAGAGCTGGACCGTGGGACTACCTTTCATGTTTTACTTTGGAAAGCACACCCGGACCTTGTTTCCCACGCCCGCGGGAGCGAATCACCGGGTTCGGAATTGCTCGAAGAGCTTTCGGATGGGGTAATGCCCTTGAAAGCGCCGGTGCTGCCCGATTGGCAAAGCGAGCTGCTCGATATGAAGGAGCCTTCGACCGAAAGTCACACAATGCTGGTCGTCGACGACGACCCTGAAATCAGGCAGTACCTTGCCTCCATTTTCTCGGGAAAGTACAAAATGTTCGACGCCGGGAGCGGGGAGGAGGGGCTGGAACTCGTACGGAAGCATTTGCCCGATATTGTGATCAGCGATGTAATGATGGGAGGCACTTCGGGCATCGAACTGTGCCGTCAAATGAAGCTCGATATGGCACTGAGCCACATTCCGGTGATCCTGCTGACGGCCAGCACCTCGCAGGAGGTTCGCCTGAAAGGTATCGAGGGCGGGGCCGACGATTACATCAGCAAGCCATTCGATAAGGAGATACTAGTGGCAAGAGTGGCGTCGATCCTCCGTAACCGCAACGATCTCCAAAGGTATTTTTACAATGAAATAACCTTGCAGACGAGTGATTTCAAAATTTCAGTCGAGTACAAAGAGTTCCTGACTGCGTGTATCCGCATTGTGGAAAACCACATTACCGACCCCGGTTTCAATGTTAAAGTGCTTGCTGCGGAGATCGGAATGAGCCATTCTACGCTCTATAACCGCATTAAATCGATTTCAGGGCAGTCGGCGACCAGTTTTGTGAGGTTCATACGCCTGCGTAAGGCCGCTCAGCTGCTCATCACGACCGACATTACCATCAGCGAAACCGCATTCAGCGTAGGCATCAACGACATCCGCTATTTCCGTGAGCATTTCCAGAAGCTGTTTGGAATGAAGCCTTCGGATTATGTGAAAAAATTCAGAACGCCGTTCCACGAGCGGAGAACGATCGACAAGGACCTTTTCCGGAAAAAGTCTGTGTAAGCCGGACGTTTATTGGAGTATCCCCAGCTTTTCATGCCTGATTCCAACAGAATCGGGCATTTTTTGTGAATTCACCCCCTCTTTAATGCGAAAATGTCCCCCTATGGCCGGGTTGAAATAGTCCTACTTTTGATTGATCAATTTATAAAAGCGGCGGGCGGTCGCTCTGGTTTATAACTAAATCAAGATCAGCCGCTGGTTGCTCCGTGAACTGATCGGCATCAATTATTCAACTTTTACAGCTGTATGAAAAAAACTTTTTACAG
>DATMSL010000284.1:0-11970 GCA_035565435.1 Dyadobacter sp.
TAACTGACCCGATTAGAATTGAACAAGAAACAACGCATCGCTGAGGAGAATGAAATTCTTTTAAATCTCTGGCATCAAAGCCAGACCGGGGACAGTCTGGCGTTTTGCCAGCTAGCCGACAGACAATACCGAACGCTTTTCAACTACGCCTGCAATTTCACCACCGACAGGGAGTTCATCAAAGACGCGATTCAAGACTTGATGATTCACATTTGGGAGAGGAGACAGAACATTCAAATACAGTTCGTTACCATATACTTCCTGCGTGCATTGCGCAACCAGCTCATGCAGGAGTTTCGCCGCAGCAACGGCTCTCACCCCTTCCTCGACATCGACGAAGCTCACCAGATTTCCGATTATCAGACAGTCGAAACCGAAATAGAACGAAATGAACTGCTGAGCGAGAACCAGGTCAAGGTACGGTGCGCCATCGAAGAGCTTCCCCGCCGGCAAAAAGAGGCCGTTTTTCTCAAATACTTCGAAGGAATGGACAATGAGCAAATCGCCGACCTCATGCAGGTGAACCGGCAATCGGTAGCAAACCTCCTTTTTAAAGCCATCACCGCGCTCAAACAACACATTCATCCCATCAGCAATCTGCTGCTGCTTTGTTTTGCGCTGCAATTCTAGTCGAAGCTCCTACGCTCAACCCGAATTCCATACCAAATCTTCCATAATGTTACGGTACATGCAACCGGGCGTTCATTTAATGCATCCTTTCGGTAGCAACCCGTAACCCATGCAACAAATCTCTAGCCGAACTCTCTGGATCGATTACCTCCGCTCATTTCTGACCATCCTGGTGGTTGCCCATCATTCTTCTCTTGCCTATACCACCTTCGCGAGCTTCGACAAAGTTGCTTACATCCGCTCCACGCATCCGGTCGTCGACTCCCGTCGCTGGATAGGATTGGACATTTTCGAAAATTTCAACGATGTATTCTTCATGTCGCTGATGTTCCTGATTGCCGGGTTGTTTATCGTCAAAAGCATTCGGCGAAAAGGCGCCAGCGCATTTGTCCGCGACCGGTTTTACCGGCTCTTCATCCCCTTTCTGATCGGCGGCACCATCCTGAACCTGATCGCCCATTATCCTGCATACCTGCTCGCGCATGGGAGCGCATCACTGCCCGCATACGTAACGGATTTCTTCATCGTCGAGCAATGGCCTGTCGGCCCGCCCTGGTTTATCTGGGTGCTGTTTGCATTCAATGTGGCTTTTGCATTTGTTTACGCTTTAACTCAAACAAAACGTCTGGAGATACCGGTTTCTCCTGTACTTGCAAGGTCACACGCAATCGCGGTCGCGCCTGTGCACGCGGACCTACCCGCGCCCCGCTCATACAAGCCTGCCATGGTTATCCTCTTCTGGTTTGCCTTTACATTCCTTCTATACGTTCCATTCGCATTCTGGCTCGGCCCCGGCAAGTGGATCGGCTTTGGCCCATTTGACTTCCAGGTCAGTCGTATTCCCTGGTATTTCGGCTATTTCCTGCTCGGGGCATGGCTTGGCAACACCGGTTTCAACGACGGGATTTTCGGCAAATCCTCCTCTCTCACCCGGCGATGGCCGCTCTGGCTTTCTTTGTGCGCTGGTACATATACGTTGCTCACATTAACTCCGCCATTCCTGACCGACCTTGTCAAACAAGGTACATTACCCGAGTTTACAGGATATCTGATTTACTTCTCAATCTACGTACTGTCATGCACATTCAGCTGCGTTGCATTCCTGGCCACCTGCCGCGCACTCGTTACCAAGCCGAATGCCATGTGGGATTCTCTCTCAGAACATGCGTACCTGATCTACTTGCTACATTATCCATTTGTGATCTGGACACAATATTTACTGCTTGACGCCCCGCTTCCGGCATTTGTAAAGTTCTCTATTATATTACTCGTATCGGTAACAGGTAGCTGGATGTTGGCTATCGAACTGCGAAAAGTCAAAATAATTGCAAAGTACCTTTAGTGCACCATTCATCTATTTTCGAATACCTGCCGCTCCTCTCCCAAACAAATACCCAAGCGAAGTTCCGGCAAATGCCAACGCTTTCAAACCCGCATCAGACCAAAACTGTGCGTCGGTTGGCTTTCTATATGCGGCGATTAGACAGATTCCAAAAATCATTAGCCCTGAGAAAACGGCCATGAGTGCAACAAACGTCAGGGTGTTGCGACCGTCACCGAAGAACCAACCCAAAAAACCCAGCTCAGTGCTGCGCATATCCTTTTCGTGCCGGTTTTGCTCTTTCGTGAGTTCGAGCTCCATTTGATGAGCTTCAAGTTGCTTTTCGTTTAATGGTGTTCCTGCCTGATCCTTCTTTACAATCCCTTTCTTGGCCTGAACCCTATTAGGCTCCATACTCAAACGAAATTCGGTTTTTAATTACCGGAACAGATACTACAAACAACTGAGAAAGCTGGGTAACGGGCACATCTTCCCAGTACTTGTCCAACATAAACCGCGGCACCAAAAGGTTGGCCGCAAATGCGTTAGCCTCCGCCTCTTTCGGATCGCCCGTACCGCCTCCCTCCCTCATAAGCACCTTGTAGTCAGAAGACTTCGCCCATTCGGCATGCAGTATCCTATGGCCCAGCTCATGTGCAATCGTAAAGGTTTGCCTCAAAGGATATTCTTCCATATTCACAAAAATGGTATCCTCCTCAAAATCATAAAATCCCGATATGTTATTCAGCTTTTTCTCGAACTCGACAAACGACACCTTTACACCAAGGTGCTGCGCAATCTCCATCGGATTAACCGGCGGCCGTTCTAATCCAAATTGGTGCAACAAGCTAATGGCCTCACCTTTCGCTCTTTGATAGTCCGGAGTCATCTCGTATCTCATGTCTGTTCCCCTATCTAAGTTAACACTTTATTTTCCTGATTCGCCTTCGATTTGTTTCATAAAGATATCAAAAGATCTTAACGTTATCAAGTTTTTGATACTATAAAAATCAACCAATGAATATCCGGCTCAATTTTGCTGACCAACGGTCGGTTAACCGGGTTTTCTCGCGGTTGTACCACACCTTATTCTCCTATCCAAAATTTTTCAAAAATTAATTTCCAAAAGAGAGTATTGACCCAATGTTCTCGCATCCTTACTAAAATTAGCCATATTATTATTTGCCCGATATGCTCCATTACCGCAATTTTCTTCCGGAGGAACTGGCCGCCGATCCATCTTTCAGACGCTGGGTGTTGTTCAACAACCCTGCCGATGAAGCCCTATGGACCGAATGGCTCGAAGATAATCCGGACAAACAGGACACGGTCAATCGCGCCCGGAATTTCCTGGCGTCGACGGAAGCGGCATTCGATCGTATTTCGGATGAGGAAGTGGCTAATGAAATTTACAGGCTATCGCACGCCATTGGTGAGAATCATGCGAAAAAATCATCGATATGGCTGCGTTTCAGGCCGAACTGGTACCATATGGCTGCTTCGGTGCTGATCCTGATGTTTGCTGGATGGTGGTATAACAAGCAAACCCTTTCCCAGAAGCAGTCCGATCAGTATAAGGTGATCCTGAGCCAGATCAAGGAGCCGCTGGTCGAGACGGTGAACTCCGGGAAAGAGGCCAGGCTTGTAATCCTGGAAGACGGCAGCTCGGTGCTTTTGCAGCCCGACAGCCGCATTACCTATCCCCGCCGGTTCGAGGGCCGTAAACGGGAGGTGTTCCTGAGAGGGGAAGCGTTCTTTGAAGTGGCCAAAAATCCTGACAAACCGTTCTACGTGTATGCACATACGCTTGCGACGAAAGTACTGGGAACGAGCTTCAAAGTGAGCGCATTCGACGACCAGGAGGTGAAGGTGGTCGTGAAAACGGGGAAAGTATCGGTATTCCCGATGACGAAGGAAGCGATTGCCAGCCAGCATGCCGATGACAAGCTCGGTGGAATGGTGCTGACCCCCAACCAGCAGATCACATTCGCGCCCAATGAGTTACGACTCACCAGAAGCCTGATTCCAGACCCCAAACTCCTGGAATTACCGATACAGAGACAGTCATTCGAATTCAAGGGAACGCCAATCGCCGAAGTGTTTGCGGCATTGGAAAAATCATACGGTGTGAAGATCGTATTCGATGCGGAGGTAATGCATAACTGTTACCTCACCGCCTCGCTCTCCGACGAGCCGCTGTTTGAGAAGATCAGCCTGATTTGCAAGACGATCGGCGCACAGTATGAGCAGCTCGACGCCAGCATCATCATCAACAGCAAAGGATGTTATTGAAAATACCTTTCTCTCAATACTTTATGACAAATTCACCCGTGCCTATGACCCAAAACCATTACTAATTACTATTCCACCAAAAAGGTCGATGATGCTGCAACACCACCGACCCGATCAATCCCCCGCTTGTGTACGCTTAACAGCATCTGAATGAGGCTGCTGTGGGAATCATTATGCCGAATTTTAACCCGACAAAAATCAAAATTATGTCAAAAAGAGTACAATTTCACCATGCTTTACAGAAAATCATGCGCATTACTCTGTATCAAGCCCTGCTCTCCATCGCGTTCAGCACTTTCGTTCATGCGAACGACGTGCGTGGACAGCGTGTGCTGGAACAAAAAGTGACTTTGCGTTTAGCCAATTCCGAGATTGACAAGGCATTGGAAAAGATTGAGAATGTGACAAAGGTTAAGTTCATGTACAACCCTCAGATCTTTGGCAATCAGAAAGTATCCTATAAATTTCAGGACGAATCGTTATCCGAAGTTCTCAGTAAAATTCTGACTCCGTATAAAGTCATTTACGAAGTGGTACAGGACCGTATTATCCTGCGCCGCGAACAGGCACCCGCTGAAGAAAATACCATTAAAGCGTCGCCGAAACGCAATGTTACAGGAACCGTGAAGGATGAAACCGGCACCGGCCTTCCGGGCGTGAGCGTGCTTGTAAAAGGTACGCAAAGAGGGACTTCCAGTGATGCGGAAGGCAAATTTTTTCTGGATATTCCCGACGGCGAGGTTGCAACTGCCGTTCTCGTTTTCAGTTTTGTAGGTTATACTACGCAGGAAGTTACGGTGGGCAGCCAAACCAGCGTGGACGTACAGCTGGCACCTGAGGCCAAAGCGCTGAATGAGGTGGTTGTAACGGCTTTGGGTATTTCCAAGGAGAAAAAAGCACTTGCCTATGCAGTGACCGAGGTGAAAGGAAGCGAGTTCACACAAGCCCGCGAAAATAACGTTGCGAATGCCCTGACCGGTAAGATTGCGGGCGTTAACGCCACCGGTATGTCGACAGGTCCTGGTGGTTCCAGCCGTATTATCATCCGCGGTAATGGTTCTTTAAGCGGTAACAACCAGCCTCTGTATGTAATCAATGGTATGCCGATGGACAACAGCGTTCCGGGTGGCGGTAATGCTTCGGATGGTAATGGCAACAACACCGACCGCGGTGACGGTATCGGCGGTATCAACCCCGACGACATCGAGTCGATCAGCGTTTTGAAAGGCGGTCCTGCGGCTGCGCTTTACGGTGCCCGTGCTTCCAATGGTGTGATTTTGATTACGACCAAAAAAGGCCGTGCGCAAAAAGGCATCGGCGTGGAATACAATGGCAACTTCTCGGTGGATAACCTTTCGATCATTCCTGACTGGCAATATGAATACGGGCAGGGTGTGGATGGTGTAAAACCTACTACCCAGGACGAGGCAAAAAGCTCGGGTCGTTTATCATATGGTGCAAGAATGGACGGCACCCCGGTGGTCCAGTTCGACGGCGTCGCACGCCCTTATTCTCCTCAGAAAAACAACCTGAAAAACTTTTACCGCACTGGTACCAACTATATCAATTCCCTGTCATTTACAGGAGGTAATGAACATGTCAACTTCCGTTTCGGTCTGAACAATACCAGTTCGAACAGCATTGTACCTAATTCTTCATTTACCAGAAGAATCGCGAACCTGAACCTGAATGCGTTTTTGGGTAAAAAACTGAGCATTGAAACGGTCGTTCAATACAACATCGAAAACGGCCACAACCGCCCAAAAGTAGGTTATGCCGATTATAACCCGCACTGGGCAACTTACCTGGTGGCCAATACCGTGGACATCAGAAGCCTTTCGCCCGGCTACGATGCTACGACCGGCAAAGAAGTTGAATGGAATCCGGTACCTGCCGCTCCGAACCCCTATTTCGTAATCAACAAGTTCAAGAATGAAGACCAGAAAAACCGTTTCCTGGGCCAGGCAAATATCAAGTACGACATTCTTGACAACCTCTTCATCAAAGGTAGCGTAAGCCGCGATTATTACGATTTCAGCTACGAATTTGTGGTGCCTACCGCCAACGCTTATCAACCGCTCGGAACTTACGAAGCGAAAAAAGTGACCTCGTCGGAAACCAATGGAATGCTGACCCTGAACTACCAGAAGGATTTCTCGGAAGACCTGAACTTCTCGGCATTGCTGGGTGGCAACATGCAAAGAAGCATTACCGACCAGACGGCATTCAATGGTACTGAGTTTACAATTCCAGGTTTTTACAGCTTTACCAACCTGGCCACATCTGCGGTCGTTCCTACTTACAATAAAAGCGCTATCAACTCCGTATTCGGATCCGCGGATTTGGGTTACAAAGGCTTTGCTTACCTGACCGTGTCAGGACGCCAGGACTGGTTCTCCGTGTTGAACAGCAAAAGCAACAGCATCTTTTACCCTGCGGTAGGCGGATCGTTGATCCTTTCCGAAGCATTCAACCTGCCAACAGCCATAAGCTTTGCAAAACTGCGCGGTTCGTGGGCTCAGGTGGGTGGCGCAAACGTGCTCCCTTACCAGATTTACCAAAGCTACGCCATGGCAGTAGGTGGTCATAATGGAAGGCCTGTTCAGCAATTGTCGTCCGCAGTGGTACCAAACCCTGACCTGAAACCGCTTACTTCCACTACCTATGAAGCGGGTATCGAAGCAAAATTCCTTCAAAACCGTTTGGGAATCGATCTTACGTTGTATAACCGCAAGACTACGAACGACATCGTACAAAGCAATATCGCAGCAACCTCAGGTTATACTTCTGCTTTGTTGAATGTGGGAGAGCTAAGCAACAAGGGTATCGAACTCTTGCTGACCGGAACTGCCATGAAGCGCACCAATTTCATGTGGGATATCAGCTACAATATGGCTTACAACAAAAGTGAGATCATCAAGCTGGCCGATAACCTGCCAAGCCTTAGTATCGGTTCTGGTGTAGGTGGAGGCTTGATCAACAATGTAGTGGACGGTACTTATGGTGAAGTATGGGGCTACAACAAGTTGAAAGATGCCAACGGCAATACGGTATTCAACACGGCCAGTGGCTATGCGGTACGCGGTAATCTCGAAAAACTGGGTAACGGTACGCCTCCGTTGACGATGGGTATTACCAACAACTTCAAATACAAAAACTTCTCGTTGAACATCCTCATCGACGGTAAGTTCGGAAGTGTAGTGTATTCGAACATGTACCAGTATGCATACCGCTTCGGTTTGCCTAAGGAAACACTTCCTGGCCGTGAAACCGGTCTGACGGTAACCGGCGTAACTCCGGAAGGGGCTCCTTTCTCTAAAACATGGGAGAAAAAAGACATTGATACCTACTATGACAATGACAAAAACTACACAGGTATTTTCACATTCAACAATGATTTCGTGAAACTCCGTCAGATCATCCTGAGCTACAACCTGCCGGCCTTCTCCGTGCTGGGCGCTAAGCTGCAATCGGCATCGGTCTCAATCGTTGGACGTAACCTTGCCTTGCTTTACAAAGACAAGCGTAACAAATACTTCGATCCGGAATCAAGCTATACCAACGGCAACGCGCAGGGTCTGGAAGCATTTGGCGTACCTCGTACCAGAAACATCGGCGTGAACCTGACAGTGAAGTTTTAATCATTCAAAATTTTTGTGACGATGAACAAATTCCTGAAACTATCATATATGGCCATGATGGCCGCCTTCATATCCTCCTGTGACAATAATTTCGAGGAAATGAATGTAAACCCCAATGCGTCAAGGGATGTCGTTCCCGGCTTCCTGTTTACCCGGGCCCAGCTTACGACCGTGAGCAATAACTTTACCGGCGGCGCTTACCTGACGATCGGACAGTCGATGCAGCATTTCGCGACTTATAAGGAAGTACCTGCTGCGGGCGATAAATATTTCAATTACACATATTCCAATGGCAACTGGGCATTGTTCGGAGGCGACCCGGCTACCGCAGGTGCGGTAATTGACATTGCACAGGTAATCGATGCACTGAAAGTCTCGCCAGACAATGTGAACAAAATGTCGGTTTCACGGATATGGAAGGCTTACCTGTACCACCGCCTCACTGATCTTTATGGCGACATCCCCTATTCGGAGGCAGGCAAAGCACTGACCGACAAGAATTTCACGCCTAAATATGACACGCAGGCGTCCATTTATGCAGATCTTTTGAAGGAACTCGACGAATCGATTACTGCATTCGACGCTTCGAAAGCTACATTCGGTACTGCCGACCTGATATACGGGTCCCGCGCAGCCGGCGAGCAAATCACCATGTGGAAAAAATTCGGTTATTCGCTAATGCTCCGTCTCGGAATGCGTCTTACAGAAATTGATCCCGCGATGGCCGAAACATGGGTAAAGAAAGCCATTGCAGGCGGTGTGATTACTGCTGATTCAGACCTCGCTAAAATCGATTACGTGGATGGCTCTATCACAGCCAGCCGTAACTTCATCTCGGCCGGCCTGATGAGCACGGACTACGTAAATCCAGGTGGCGATAATGTCGAAGGCGGAAAGTTTGCAAAGACTTTGATCGATCATTTGAAAACGACCAATGATCCGCGTCTGAATGTAATTTCGATCGTCTGGATTCCTTCTGCCGATGGCAAGAGCTTCACCGCAGACACCACGACCGCATTACAGAAAGGTATGCCGAATGCAGCTTTCAATAGCCGTCCTGCGGATTTCAATACGTTTTCAGAGCCAAACCCGGCCACGATCCTGAAATACAGCGCGCCATTGCTGGTAATGACTCCCGCCGAAATGCATCTCCTGCTCGCAGAAGCTAACCTCCGGGGTTGGTACAGCGGCGCAACTGCCGAAGCTTCCTACAATGCGGCTGTTACTTCCGCTTTGAAACAATGGGCATTATTCGGAACATCCGGGGTGATATCGGATGCAAAAATTGCGGCCTATCTGAAAAACAACCCTTTCAATGCGGCAGGCACAACAGCCCAGAAAATGGAGCAGATCGGTACCCAAAAATGGCTGGCACTGTTTCTGGAAGACGAATACGAAATCTTCTCCAACTGGCGCCGCACGGGTTATCCGAAGCTGACACCGACCAACTATCCGGGTAACCTCACCGGCGGCAAAATCCCGACCCGCTTCGTGATCCCGGATTCGGAAGAATTGTATAACAAGGTAAATTTCTACGAAGCGCGTACACGCCAGGGCGGTACGAACACGCTTTCGAGTGTAGTTTGGTGGGATAAATAAGCGGAGCAATGCACCGCCAGTTTATCAAGTGAATGACCGATACGGATTGCTGACCAAAATCGGCAATCCGTATCGCTTTTTAAGCCTGAAAATTTTTCGATCCGCGAATGAGGAATTTCAATGTGTTTCTTGTCTTAACTATAACAGCTGTTTTCCTAAACCAAAACCCATGATCAAAAAAGTATTAATTGCCGCAGCCCTCTTCTGTTCTGGCGGTCTTGCAGCCCATGCGCAGAAGTACTCGATCGTCATCAAAGGCGGTCACGTAATTGACCCCAAAAACAATATCAACAGCATTATGGACGTCGCGCTGAAAGGCGATACCGTCATGCTCGTTGCTAAAAACATTGACGCCAAGGAAGGCGTGCAAGTGGTAAATGCCAAAGGCCTCTTCGTAACGCCGGGCCTGATCGACATGCACTCGCATAACTTCTTCGGCACCAAAATGGACCAGACTTACAGCAACGGTCCCAACGCCCTCCCACCCGACGGCTTCACATTCCGTACCGGCGTTACTACCGTCGTAGATGCAGGCTGTGCCGGCTGGAAGTCGTTCCCCGATTTCAAGAAACAAACCATCGACGCCTCACGCACGCGCGTGCTCTCATTCCTGAATATCGTGGGCGAAGGCATGCGCGGCGGCACCTACGAGCAGAATGTCGAGGACATGGACGCTGCCGCTACTGCCAAAGTCGCGAAAGAATATCCTGAATACATTGTGGGTATCAAACTTGCCCACTTCAACGGTTACAACTGGACGCCTACCGACCGCGCTGTGGAAGCCGGCAAGCTGGCCAATATCCCGGTCATGATCGATTTCGGCGGCAGCCAGCCGGTGTTGCCCATTGAAGAGCTTTTCATGAAACATCTCCGCCCCGGCGACATTTTCACGCACTGCTTCGGCCAGTTGGCCAGCCGCGAGCCGATCGTAGACGTGAAAGCGGGTAAAGTGAAGCCATTCGTGTATGAAGCACGCAAAAAAGGCATCATTTTCGACGTGGGTTACGGCGGCATCAGCTTCGCATTCTCGCAAGCAATTCCGGCAGTGAAAACCGGGTTTTACCCCAACACCATCAGCACCGACATTCATACCGGTAGTATGAACAATGCCATGAAGGACATGTTGAATGTGATGTCTAAATTCCTCGCTATGGGCATGGACCTGCCGGCGGTGATCAAAGCCAGTACCTGGGCTCCCGCACAAGCCATTCACCGCGAGGAGCTGGGTAACCTCTCGGTCGGTTCACGTGCGGACGTATCCGTATTGCGCGTGCTCGACGGCAAGTTCCAGATGAACGACACCGGTACATTCGGTTTTTTCGATTACACCGGCACAAAAGTGCAGGGTAAGCAGAAACTCGAAGCGGAAGTCACCATCCGTGCGGGTAAAGTGGTTTATGATCTCAACGGTCTGACCAACCCGATTGTCGTTTCAAGAAGATAACACTCATGAATGGAAGTCCTTGCAGCCGCATCCCAAAGGGCTTCCATTTATATTTTACCTAATTTTACCTACTCAATATCCCTGCCGTACATTTTCTTGTCTTATGAAACTACCGATTCTCTCTTTAACGACCATCCTGACCCTAACCTTCGGAGGCCCGCAAACCGCGAAGGCGCAGACTATGCCGAAAGAAGAACTGATTTTCCTGACCTCCGAATGGAAAGGCGAACGCTTCCCCGACGGCCGCCCAAAAATCTCCGACGATCTCGTCCGCCGTGCAAAGGACATCAATATCGAAGAAGCCTGGGTAGTGCTCAAAAACGAAGGCTACAACTGCCAGTTTGAGGGCAACTGGAAAATCGTACACGACGACGTGGTGATAGCCGGACGCGCATTGACGGCGCAGTTCCTGCCATCACGCCCCGATATCGAGAAGAATATCAAAGACCGCGGCGCCAAGCAGGGCCGCATCGGTAACACCAATTCCTGGCCGATCGACATGCTCGGCAAAGGCGACGTATATGTGGCCGACGGCATGGGCAAAATCGTGGAAGGCACGCTGATCGGTGATAACCTTGCCAACTCTATTTATGCCAAAACCGGCAATGGCGTGGTGTTCGACGCCTCCGTGCGTGACCTCGACGGCCTTTCCAAAATCCCCGGTTTCAATGCATTCGTCCGTGATTTCGATCCTTCTTACCTGAAAGACGCCGTAGTAACCGGTATCAATACTCCTATCCGCATCGGCCGCGCGGTAGTACTTCCCGGCGATTTGGTTTTGGCAAAAAAAGAAGGGGTAATCTTCGTCCCCTCGCACATGGTCGAGAAAGTGGTGCAAACCGCCGAATTCATTGCGTTGCGTGACAAATTCGGCATTCAAATGCTGAAAGAAGGCAAATACACCCCGGGCCAGATCGACAGCCAATGGACCGACGCCCTCAAAACCGACTTCCTGAAATGGCTCGACAAAAACCCGAACGAAATCCCTATGAAGCGTTCGGAACTAGACGAATACATGAAAAAAAGAACCCGGTAAACGAGTA
>DATMSL010000285.1:0-1762 GCA_035565435.1 Dyadobacter sp.
TCGACTTGCCGCTTTTTCTTTACTTTGCAATCACAAAATCACTTGCCAGCAAATTTGTGGGGACTTTTTCACGCAAACCGAGCCGCACTGAGATTAACGAGGTCGGCTTCATCTCGAAACCGCCGGCTACTAACAAAAAACGGCAGTAGCCCAAGCCACTGCCGTTCCCGTTAAATCTGTTCCGCTTACAATAGCTCGCCCATCCCGAACACGGTTAACCCTTTGGCAAATTGTTCAGCTACGGCCTGGTTCGCGGCTTGAATGTATGGGCCGGTGATGGGGTCTACCACGGTGCGTAACGGCCTTGCTCCCTTGGGCGTGCCGATCAGTTTGACAATGGCGTCGGCCACGTCCTGCGGGTTAGGGCTTTTAGCCTGCATTTCCCCGCCCACTGCGGCCATCATTTTATTGGGGATATCGGCAATGGCGCTGTACCCTTCAAATACTGCCTGATCCGAGGCGGTGTTGTTTTTTTGCTGCATTTCGGTCGGGAAAGCGCCTGGCTCCAAAACCACGACATCAATGCCTAATCGCTTTACCTCGTAATGCAGGCCCTCGCTGATTCCTTCCAGCGCGAATTTGGAAGCCGCGTAAATGGTAGCAAACGGGAAAGATACCCGCCCGAAGCCGCTGGTCACGTTGATGATGAGTCCGTCGGCCTGTTTGCGCATGGCAGGCAACACCTGCTTAATCATTCGCCAGGGCGCATAAACATTGATATCAAAAGTGGTGTGCACATCGGCCGTGGTAAAGCTTTCGGCCACCCCGCCCATTGCGTAACCGGCGTTGTTTACCAGCACATCGATAGCGCCTTCTTTGGCTAGAATGGTTTCGACGGCCTGCTTCACGCTCTGCTCGTCCGTTAGGGTAACGTCCAAAACAGTCACATTTTCCAAGGCTTCAAAGGCCCGGGCTTTATCGGCATTGCGGCCCTGGGTATCGCGCATGGTAGCATACACCTGGTGCCCCAAAGCAGCCACGCTGTGGGCGGTAAGCCAGCCAAAACCACTATTTGTCCCCGTTATCAATACGATCTTTTTGCTCATCTTATTTACTTTTAATTGAATGAGCAAAGGTTGAAAACGGCAACAAAAAAGCATTTATCATTTGGTAAAAAGCACCGCTAGCGGATGTTACGGCGTATGCGGCTAAGCGATTGCTGGGTGATGCCCAGGTACGAGGCCACGTACGAAAGCGGGATGCGGTTGACCAGGTTGGGGAACGCCTCGATAAACGAAAGATACCGTGTGGTGGCGTCTTCTGAAACCAGCGGACTGCGCCGCTCCATGGCCAGCGTAAGGCACTTTTTTACCATGTTGGCCTTCATCATCTCCCAGCCGACAATGGTGCCGGATATCTGGTCCCAGCTCTTTTTATTGAAAGCCAGTACCTTGCAATCGGTAACGGCCTGCACGTATTCGGACGCTACGAACTGTGATTCGAATTTTTCATTATCGACCACAAAGTTGCCTTCGTCCACAAAATAATTGGTGATTTCTTCGCCCCGGTTGTTATAATAGCAAAAACGGAACACGCCCTCCAGCACGAACGCCACATACCGGGGCACTTTCCCGGCTTCGGAAAGGTATTCGTCTTTTTTGAATTCGAGCGTTTCAACCTTGCTCAGCAAAAACTCGATCTGCTGTTTGTTCAGGTCACCAAATTGTAGGATAAGATTTATCAGCGCTTCCATGGCATAAAGGTAGTGCACCGGGCAAAGACCTTATTTACCAAATGGTAAAAATGAGGTTAGCGGACACAA
>DATMSL010000286.1:0-3040 GCA_035565435.1 Dyadobacter sp.
TTGGAAATGACCATTAGCGAAGCCGGTTTTGAACGGGGGATGAAAGCACTTTTCAATCTCAACCAGAAAGGCGGTTTCGATTGCCCCAGCTGCGCCTGGCCCGATCCCGACGACGAGCGTTCCGGCATTGCCGAATATTGCGAGAATGGTGCCAGGGCCGTAGCGGAAGAAGCTACTGCTAAAAAACTGACCGCAGAGTTTTTCTCGCAGCATTCCGTGCAGGAGTTGGGTAAACTTTCGGATTACGAGATAGGCGGAAAAGGCCGCATTGCCGAGCCGATGTTCCTGCCCGCAGGCGGCACACATTACCAACCCATCACCTGGAATGCCGCATTTGAAAAAATAGGCACCGAACTCAACCGCCTCGCCTCGCCGGACGAAGCTGTATTTTATACCTCCGGCCGCACCAGTAACGAAGCCGCATTCCTGTACCAGCTCTTTGTACGGGAATACGGCACCAATAATCTGCCCGATTGCAGCAATATGTGCCACGAAAGCAGCGGCACGGCACTAGGCGAGTCGCTAGGTATCGGCAAAGGCTCCGTGACGCTGAACGACTTTTACCAGGCCGAGGTGATCATGATTCTTGGGCAAAACCCGGGTACCAATCACCCACGGATGCTCACCGCATTGCAAAAAGCCAAAGCGAACGGCGCGACGATCATCTCCATTAATCCGTTGCCCGAAACCGGTCTGATGGGTTTCAACAACCCGCAAACTGTGGTGGGCGTGCTGGGTTACAAACCAGGACTGACCGACATTTTCCTCCAAGTGAAGATCAATGGCGACATGGCCTTGCTCAAAGCCATTGAGGTACTCTTGCTGGAAACAGAACAAAAATTCCCTGGCAGCGTTTTTGACCAGCATTTTATCAACCAAAACACGCAAGGCTATAATAATTTCCTGCAAGACCTGAAACAGTATGACGCCTCAGAACTCGCCGCACAGGCGGGCGTCCCGTATGCGCAGGTGCAGGAGGTTGCGCGCGTTCTCGCAGGGAAAAACAAGATCATCGCCTGCTGGGCAATGGGGCTGACGCAGCATAAGAATGCAGTAGCGACTATTAAAGAAGTCGTGAATTTACTCTTGCTGAAAGGCAGCATCGGTAAACCCGGCGCGGGGACGTGTCCGGTACGCGGGCATAGCAATGTGCAGGGCGACCGCACAATGGGCATTTTCGAGCGTCCTGGCGCGAAGCTGCTGGATGCCATCGAAAACAATTTCCATTTCGCTCCACCGCGGAAACACGGCTATGACGTGGTGGAATGCATTAAAGCCATGCACGCCGGCGAAGCAAAAGTGTTTTTTGCAATGGGCGGCAACTTTCTTTCTGCCACGCCCGACACGCGTTTCACCGCCGAAGCTTTGCAGAAATGCAAACTGACTGTCCACGTATCCACCAAACTGAACCGCAGCCACCTCGTTCACGGTCAGGAGGCATTGATACTACCTTGCCTCGGCCGGAGCGACAAAGACATGCGCAACGGCGAAAACCGCTTTGTGTCGTGCGAAAATTCGATGGGCGTGATCCAGTCGTCGCGCGGTGTGCTCCAACCTGTTTCGGAACACCTTTTGAGTGAGCCGGAAATCGTGTGCAGGCTTGCAAAGGCTACCTTGGGCGAGCGCAGCAAAGTGAGTTGGGATAAGTACGCGGCAGATTACGACCTCATCCGCACAGATATCGAACGCACGATCCCCGGTTTTGCGGATTATAATGAACGGGTACGGCAGCCCGGCGGCTTCTATTTGCCCAACTGCAACCGCACCGGTGATTTCGACACGCCTACCCGCAAAGCGCATTTTCACATTGCAGCACCGGAAAAACAGCATTTGAAAGAAGGCGAACTGATGATGATGACCATTCGCAGCCACGACCAGTTCAATACCACCGTGTACGGCCTGAACGACCGCTACCGGGGTATTTACAACGAGCGGCGTGTGATTCTGATGAATACGAAGGATATGCACGACCGCAGCCTGAAAAACGGCGATCTGGTGGATTTGCACAGCGAATACGACGGCATAGAGCGCGTGGCCCATAAGTTTGTGGTCGTCGAGTACCCTATTCCCGAGCAATGCACGGCCACTTATTTTCCTGAAACAAACGTACTGGTACCCATCACGAGCGTTGCGGAAAAGAGCAATACGCCCACATCCAAGATGGTGGTTCTGACAGTCACGCCGCACCAGGGTTTTTAGGATAACTTAATATTGACCTAACAGACACCCGCCCAAGTTGCCGTAATTTCGCCGCTGTTTGCCCGGATGCGGGTAAAATGTGCCAAAAAATGTCTTTTTAAGGAAGTTTAAATTGAATACAATGAAAAAAGGATTTTTAATGATTGCAATCGGGCTGATGAGCCTGGTGTCGATGGATGGTATGTCTCAAAAGAAAAACAAGGTGATCGCGCACCGCGGCGCCTGGAAAAATACCGGTGCTACCGAAAACTCGATCGGCGCATTGGAACATGCGATTAAATTGGGTTGCTACGGCAGCGAGTTCGATGTGCATATGTCTGCCGACTCGGTTTTATACGTGTTGCACGACCATTCCATTCAGGGAACAAACATTGAAACGACCAACTCGGCCGAGCTTTCGAAAATCAAACTGGCTAACGGCGAATCGCTGCCGACTTTGGAAGCCTACCTGAAGGCGGGCTCGAAGCAGAAAAAGACGCGCTTGATCCTGGAAATTAAAACTTCTAAAATCAGCAAGGAGCGCTCATTAGCATTAGCTACGAAATGCGTGGAATTGGTAAAGAAAATGAAGGTGGAGAAAATCACCGATTACATTGCATTCGACTGGGATGTGTGCCTGAAAGTGAAGCAACTCGCCCCGAAAGCACATGTGGAATACCTGAACGGCGACAAAACGCCTGACGAAATCCAGACTGCCGGCCTCGACGGTATCGACTACCATTTCAGCGTTTTGAAGAAGCACGAGGATTACATTCCCGCAATGCGCCAGAAAAAACTCACTACCAACGTGTGGACAGTCAATAGCGAAGCAGATTTGAAATACTTCCTCGAAAAGGATGCC
>DATMSL010000287.1:0-8897 GCA_035565435.1 Dyadobacter sp.
TCCAAAAGCAACCGGCGTTTACGATGTGACTGGTGACCTGACTATCAAAGGCATTACCAAACCTGTTACTTTTCCAGTAACTGTGAAAACTACTGCTACTGGTGCAGAAGCTACTGGTAAACTGGTTGTTGACCGTTCGAAATACGACATCAAATACAACTCAAAGTCATTCTTCGATAACCTGGGCGACAAAATGATCCACGACGATTTCTCTATCGACGTGAAATTGGTTGCTGCAAAATAATTACCCGCAGGCGGTTGCCTGGTATCAGCCGTCTGCAATTGTATGACCTGAATGTTAAAAGAACCTGTCCGTTTTGGGCAGGTTTTTTTTGTGGTTACGGGTTGAAATCTCGGTATTTCGGGAAGTCGTCCATGAAGTGAATCTGACCGTTCACGGCCTGGAAGCAATAATGTGCCATGCCGTTGGTAACTGCCAGGTATTGAGGTTGTAGTGTGAAATTATAGCGGCTGATTTGAGCAAATGTGGCGTCGGTCACGCTTACGAATGGCGCTTTGCATTCGACCAGCAGGAATGGTAATGCATTGTTGGAAAGCACCATGATATCGGTGCGTTTGGAAAGTGTATTGTATTGTAAACCAGTCTCTACCGCGAAAAGTGATTTGGGGTAGCCGTAATGCGTGATGAGCAAATGGATGAAATGCTGACGCACCCATTCCTCGGGTGTGAGCGTGACGAATTTCCTGCGGATAATGTCGAAAATATGCGGTTTCCCGTTTACCTGTTTAACTTTATGGGCAAAACCGGGAAGATTCAATGATTCCATGAACGAAGATAACGAACCCCGGTTGCCTCGCCAACAAACCTGCTGAATTCATGACCACCAAAGAACAGATCGTCGAAAACTGGCTGCCGCGTTATACGGGTACGCCTGTGGAGGAGTTTGGAAGCTACATTCTCCTGACCAACTTCGGAAACTATGTCACCATGTTTGCCGAGAAGTTCGGGGTGGAAGTAAGGGGCCAGGGCCGCGCCATGCAAACCGCTACTGCGAAGGACATTACCATCATCAATTTCGGGATGGGTAGCCCGATGGCCGCTACTGTAATGGACTTGCTATCAGCTATTAATCCAAAAGCCGTGCTGTTTTTGGGTAAGTGCGGTGGTTTGAAAAAGACACAAGTAGGGGACCTGATCCTGCCGATCGCCGCTATCCGGGGAGAGGGTACCAGCGACGACTATATGCCGCCTGAAATCCCTGCATTGCCTTCGTTCCGTTTGCAGAGCACCGTTTCGGCCGCCATTAAAAAACACAAACTTGATTACTGGACTGGCACCGTCTACACCACCAACCGCCGCATTTGGGAGCACGACGCCAGTTTTAAAGAGTACTTGCAGGCCGTCCGCGCCATGGCGATTGACATGGAAACCGCAACCATATTCATCGTAGGCTTCGCCAACTCCATTCCGCACGGCGCATTGCTGCTCGTGTCTGATAACCCGCTCGTACCAGAGGGTGTAAAAACAGAGGAAAGCGACAAAAAAGTGACGTCGAGCTATGTAAAACAGCACCTGGATATCGGTATCGAAGCGTTGACGGAACTCGCGCGCTCAGGGGAGTCCGTGAAGCATTTGCGTTTCGAGAACTGATAACTGTCATAATCCTGGCGGGAACCTGTTGAGGCTCGTTGGAGGTTTAACCTCCGGCGGCCAGCAGTTTCCCGCCTGTTATTTTTATGGAACAACAGACCTTATACGAGCGTATTGGCGGCGACGCCGCACTCCGGCAACTCACGGATAAATTTTACGACCTCGTATTCAACCACGAGCTTATTTCTCGTCTTTTCAAAACCGATAAGGACCTCATTAAGGAAAAGCAGCGCCTTTTCCTCACCCAGTTCCTCGGCGGCCCACAACTTTATTCCGAAGTCTATGGCCACCCCATGATGCGCGCCCGCCACATGCCTCACACCATTACCGAAGACGATGCCGTCGCCTGGCTGCAATGTATGGCTTCGGCCGTGGAATCGCTGTCGTTGCCCGAAGAGCTGAAAAACGAGTTATTCGACCGGTTTCCGCGGACGGCGTTTTTTATGGTGAATACGTAAAAAGTCCATTCTACAACGCGTTACTTTTTTGATATTCTGACGTCTAAATGGTGTTCCCTGTCGCGGAACATTGTATTTTAGTAAACAGGATATCCATGCGGGTTTTCGTGAAACGCACACTACAAAATTTTTGGCAAAGGCATCCCGATTCTGAAGACTACCTCCGGAAATGGTACGAGGTGGTAACAAGGGCTGAATGGAAATCTCCCGGCGATGTTAAAGAAGTTTTCAGCCACGCGAGTATATTGAAGAATAGTCGCATTGTGTTTAACATTAAAGGCAACAGTTATCGGCTGGTTGCCCGCTTCGAATTTGAGAAGCAGTTTTTATTTATCCGATTTATCGGAACGCATCGGGAATACGACAAAATTGACGCAAACTTGATTTAGTCATGCTTAAACCAATTGAAACAGAGGAAGAATTCGATCAGGCACTGAAGAGGTTCAACGAGGTTTTTGATGCGCCTGCTAATACGCCGGAAAGCGAAGAAGCAGATATGCTTGCCGCCCTCATTGAGGCCTATGACAATAAGCATTACCCGATAGAAATCCCCGACCGGGTAGAGGTGGTCAACGTCGGGGTAGAAAAAGGCTAATGCATCGCCCCGCGTCATGTCGAACAAGAATTCCCTACCTTTGCGGCATGAATTTCAAAGAGCAGTTGACACCATACCCCGTTCTGGAAAAAGTTGCCGGCGCCGCCAAGGAGCTGGGTGTGGAAGCATATATAATTGGTGGGTTCGTCAGGGACCTGATACTCAAAAGGAATAGCAAGGACATCGACATTGTTTCCATCGGCAGCGGCATCGAGCTCGCCGAAACGGTGGCCAGCAGACTGGGGCCGGATGTGTTTGTGAGTGTTTTCAAGAATTTTGGAACAGCGCAAATCCGCCAGGGCGATCTTGAAATAGAATTTGTAGGTGCCCGGAAGGAATCTTACCGTTCCGAATCTCGCAAACCGGCTGTGGAAGATGGCACACTGGCCGACGACCAGAACCGCCGTGATTTTACCATTAATGCCATGGGGATCAGCCTCAATGCAGGCACGTTCGGCGAGTTGGTGGACCCGTTCGAGGGGATGAGCGATCTCCGTAAAAAAATCATCCGTACCCCGCTCGATCCCGAAATCACTTTCTCCGATGATCCTTTGCGCATGATGCGTGCGATCCGGTTTGCGAGTCAGCTCAACTTCGATATCGAGCCCGACACTTTCGATGCGATCGTCAAAATGAAGGAGCGCATCAGCATTGTGTCGATGGAACGGATTTCTGATGAGCTGAATAAGATTATACTGTCTAAAACTCCTTCCTACGGTTTTAAACTCCTTTATCACGCCGGGCTGCTGGCCATTATTTTCCCTGAATTGGTGGAGTTGCAGGGGGTGGAGCACATTGAAGGCAAAGGGCATAAGGATAATTTTTACCATACTTTACAGGTACTCGACAACGTCTGCCAGGTATCCGACGACCTCTGGCTGCGTTGGGCGGCTATCCTGCATGACATTGCCAAGCCTGCTACCAAGAAGTTTGACAAGCGCCACGGCTGGTCGTTCCATAACCACGAGGAGGTGGGCGCACGGATGGTACCGGTGATTTTCCGCCGCATGAAACTGCCGCTGAACGAGAAAATGCGGTTTGTGAAGAAGCTGGTTAGGCTGCATCTGCGGCCGATCGTGCTTTCCAAAGACGAAATCACCGATTCGGCGATGCGGCGCTTGCTGGTGGAAGCAGGCGAGGACATCGAGGCGCTGATGAACTTGTGCCGGGCAGATATTACTTCCAAAAATCCAGAAAAGGTGCGGCGTTTTATCAGCAACTTCGACTTGGTGGAGCAAAAACTCAAAGACCTCGAAGAGCGCGATAAGCTCCGCAATTTCCAGCCGGTCATTACCGGCGAAATGATCATGGAGGCGTTCGGGTTGAAGCCGGCGAAGGAAGTGGGGATTATCAAAGAAGCGGTGCGCGAGGCGATCCTGGAAGGTATTGTGCCCAACGAATATGAGCCGGCCTTTGCATTTATGGTCGCGGAAGGCGAAAAAATGGGCCTCACTCGTGTGTAAGGCACATTTTTTATACCAACCACGTCAATGCCAGCGCATATTTGATATTTTTGCGAACTTTTTAATCTCCTCATAGACACTTTTCATGGAAAACGCTCAGTTCAAACGTTTTTTCGGCTCGCTGCTCACTATCTTGGGTATTGCGGTATTGCTATTCGCATGCGTCGCATTTTTATCAGACAAGCCCGTGCTGGGTCTCACAGTTTCGAAATGGGAGTCGATCGTGCCGTTTTTGGTGGGAACGGTATTTCTGCTGACAGGCGTAAACCTGGTGAAAGGCTAGGTGCCGCCGGCTAGGCGCCCCCGGCTAGGTGCCGCCGGCTAGGCGTCCCTTACGAGTGCTGCGCCAACCATACATTCCAGGCATTGTTTTGGCGTGCAGTAGTTGTTAAACCATTCGATCAATGCCTGCGAGTCCGCCGCGGTTTTCACGCGCATACCCAGGGATGCCCACTCGCGCGTAATTCGGTTATCTTCCGCTGGTATTTCCGAAAGCCAGTAAATGGCCTTGTCAAGCAGTTCTGGTTGCTGCCTGTGCTTCGAATAGGCGACTAACAGCGGCACGGCTGCATTGACGATCAGCAGATGGGCGGCATCGGCTCCAAGTACGGGTACCAGCGCCCTCGCTTTCTTCCCGAATAAGTAATGCTCACGCCAGTAGGCAGATTGCTCAATCCGGAATAGCTCCCGTATTTCATCGAAATGCTCCGAAACAATAAACCGGTTCAGCATACCACCGGTATTGCACAGCAACCGCGCGAATTGTGCCAGCCTGACCGTGGGAAAGCCTGCCGGACGTAGCCGTGCATATTTCCACTCATGCGGGTGCATTGTTTCGTCCTTCAGTTGGTATTTGGCACTGAGAAAGCGGAATTCCTGTTGAAGCTGGCGTACATATATTTCCTCCGAGTTCTCTGAAATAAGCCCCGAGCAGCCAAACAGCAACGCTTCGACCTGAACGAGTCGGTCGGTATGTTTGCGGATGATTTTCCAGGGGACAATGCCGGTTAGTCGCTGAAACGGGGCGTCATTGAGTTTAAACCCGAAATGCCGGCCAAGCCACTGATACGCCGTTTGTTCCCAATCCTGCTGGTTAGCTTCCAACAGATGCTGAATTTCCAGTGCTTTACGTTCCAGCCTTTCGAGGAGTACCCTGTCGAGCATGGCATATTTGCGGATCTGCTCCACATCTCCAAACTGGCGATTGCAAGGCACAGTATCTTTTTCATCGAGCAGGCAGCGGTATCTCTCGATAACCGAGGCTTTCACGAGGCCATTCAGCGACAATGTCGGAACGATCGTGCCGTCGCGCCGCATTGCCGGATGATCATTTTCCCACACCACATGGAGGATCACACAATCGTAAGCACCGTTCTGCTGGTGTTCATGAAAGCGCCAGTCAGATGCTTTTACATGTATTTCAATACTTCCTACCCAAAGCACCCCGTTGATCGCAACGCGGGCTTCGGAAAAATCCGGTCCGGCGTCGGTGTTCCTTTGGCCGGGACGGATAACGGAAAGCGGCAAGTGCTCGTCGGTCGCCAAGCCTTTCTTTTCGAAATACTGGAAGCGCCAGATAAAACTCAGTAAATCCTCATTCATATACAGCGTGTTTAAAAATTTGGCGATTAAGGCGCATATTTCTTTGCCTAAACCTGATTAGTTTCTGTTCTTTGTACGCTGTTTTTGTTACTTGGTTTCTGTTTGTAGAAGTAAAAAAGTTCTATGCTCCGCCGTCTGCAATTTATTGCGCTCAAAATCTTCCTTGCTTTTCTCGTACTTTCAGTGGTTTGGGTGGTTATCCTGAGGTTTTTGCCCATTTGGGTAACGCCCTACATGATCTCCCGGAAGATCGACGCATTCAGAGCGGACGAGGACACCGAGATTTACCACGACTGGGAGCCGTACGAAAACATTTCCAAAGAAGTAGCCCTGGCAGTAGTGGCTTCGGAAGACCAGAATTTCCCCAATCACTGGGGTTTTGATTTCGATCAGATTTACAATGCGATGACCGAGGACCGCAAGCGTGCGCGCGGCGCCAGTACCATTTCTCAGCAAGTCGCGAAGAACGTATTCCTCTGGCACGGCCGGAGTTTTGTCCGGAAGGGCCTTGAAGCCTATTTTACAGTTCTGATCGAAGTGCTGTGGAGCAAGGAGCGTATTCTGGAAGTGTATTTGAATGTAGCTGAAATGGGGAAAATGACTTTTGGCGTAGAAGCAGCTTCGCTGCGTTATTACAATAAGTCGGCCAAACGGCTCACACGTTATGAGGCCGCGCGCATCGCGGCGGTACTGCCCAATCCGATCCGGTTTTCAATCCAGAATCCGTCTGCGTATGTGAACAAGCGTACCAACCAGATCGTCCGCCAGATGCGCTACCTGGGCGGGCAGAAGTATCTGGCGGATCTTTAAACGAATTTATATCAATGAGTGGCTAAGGCCGCTCTGGCTCTCTGGATGAACGCGGTGAACTTTGCTGGCGACTCGATGGCGTAGTCGATGGTCGTGGCGTTTCCTGCCGGCTCGGCGCTGGCGCAGGCCGTGCAGAAGGCGTCGGCCGCGTCGGCCGTTCAATGTTTGGTCGGGTAACCTCCGGACGAGGCGTTGGTGTAGGCCGGGTCACTTCCGGTCTGGGCGATGGCGTCGGGCGCGTCACTTCGGGACGAGGCGTTGGTCTGGACACATCCGGGTTGCCTGGCCGCGTCGGCCGCTCGATGTCCGGCCTTGCTACGCCTGGATTGGGTCGTGATGTGCCGGGGCGCGTAACTTCGGGGCTGCCGGTACCTGGCCTGCCAGTGCCGGGACGACCGCTATTGCCGCTTCCTGGTCTTTCAACCGAAGGGCGCGTGGTACCGCCGTTCCCTGGCCTGGTCGTGCCCGGGCGGCCGGTCGATGGGCGGGCAATCACCGGACGCCCCGTTTTATCGAAGTTTGGAATTCTTTCGCGAGTCGTTGGGGCTTTGGGATATCTTTTTACAAACAGTGCTGATCCTTCGCGTGCCGCGGAAGGACGTGAATAGGTGGCGCGGTAATCGCCCCGCGTGTAGCGTGTATGCACAATCACCGAGCGTGAACGGAAATTGCCGCCATAGTAATGCGTGTGCCAGGCCGGGTTGCGGTAGCTGGGCCAGCGGCGAAAGTGCCCGTTGTAATAGTAATGCCAGTGGTAATGGTATCCATAGTAATAATGCCAGTATCGAGGCCTCCATGGACGCCAATAGGAGGGGTAGTAATGCCACCGCCATGGCGATCGCCAGACCACATATCTTGGCACAAAAATAAATTGAATGACCGGCCAGCTGGACACATAGACGACATTCTGCTGAACCGCAGCGGGCTCAACCTCCCTGTTGCCATTATAGCCCGGATTAGGCGTCTCAGCCACTGTTCCTGACTGTGAATTGGGTTCGATAATATAATCTTTGCCGTAAAGATCCTCGTCCCCTACGAGTTGGATCCATATTTCACCGTCGTTCTTTTTTTCGACATAAAATGCAGCCACATCCTGATCCTCACTTTCGCTGACTGCTACTTTGAGGCTGATCGTATGAAGGTTACCCTCCACATTGTCCTCTACGCGGATGTAGTCGATCTGGTTATCGCCATCGAGATCAAGGTTGTTGATCTCCGAATCTTCCTCATTGAGTTTCCGCTCGAACCCTTCGAGCGTTTCTGATTCCTGGAATAGCTTTAAAACCGCATAGAGATTGAGGTTATCGCCGGGAAGATCAAGCTTTTCTTCTTCGGCCTGGGCGAAAGCCTGGTTGCTTGTCCAAAACATCAGCGCGCTCAGGACGATCAGAAGGAGATTTTTCATAGTGATGTTGTTTAAAAGCAATGTAGCGATTTCCGCTTATCTAACTCAAACCCCATTTAGCATAACCCAGTTAACGTTCCGGGGGACGCATATGTTCTTCGATGGATCGGTTTTTATCAGGATGAGGCAGCCGGTTTTCGCTGCCTGATGCTTCGAGGCCAGTCTTTATAGTCCTCCGCGGCGGTTATTTTCGGGCAGTGCTTTTGACTAGTCCCTTATTCTTTTCGGCCAGAAAACGATAGTTCCTGTGATGCGCCATAGTACGGTCCAGCTTTTCGAACAATCCCCTGTCTTTCAATGCAAACCAGTTGACTTTCAGTAAGTATAAACTGACATAGGATTTCGGGTTCCCTGCAATAAAACCGGCCGTTGCTTCCCATAACTTCTCGCGTTCCTTTGCCTGCTCGTTTACCCAGTACCGTACACTATCAGGCAGATTATGTTTTTTCGCACGTGCTTCGGCCATCATGTATGCATTCAGGCGATGGTCGGAAGGGGATTGCACGAGCGACTGATATTCCCTCCATTCCTCATTGCTCTTCGAACGAGTTACCGTCGATTTGGCGAGGTTGGAAGTATCCAGCCGTATTTCTGTGCCCGGATCGAAGAAGAATGTCAATGCACCCTTCTTCTGCGAAACCTGAAACTGATATAAATCCGGCAACAAATCCGAATCCATATTCAGGTGTGTCGTGTCAAACCCTAGCTTGATCGAATGCACCACGGCCGCAAATCCTTTCTCCCGTGTGAGTAAAAGCGCCTTTCTGTCATTCCATGCTTTGGGAGCAATAATTTTAATTTTGACGTTCTGCGTCGACGTCAATGCGAGACATGCTAATACGCAAATGATCAGGAGGTTCGTACGACTTATCACAGGATAGATGCTTGGGAAAGATGCCTGTAATTTAGTATTTATCTTTGCATTACACATGCACTATGATCAATATGAAAT
>DATMSL010000288.1:0-8577 GCA_035565435.1 Dyadobacter sp.
TATCATGTTAGCAATCCTCTTGATTCTTGCCGGGCTTTTATGCTTTGCAATCTTTTATGGTTCAGTAAACTATTTTGAAAAAATCTGATTATGGCAGCGCTATTGATAGTTGCGATCCTTGTGTTTGTGTACATGTGCTATGTACTGGTCAAACCTGAAAAATTTTAACCTGACCGGAAATGGCCACCCATGAGACTAAGGCGTCTCATTTTCTGGAAGGCCAGGACCGGACTAAATGTTTGATAAATGAATACAGAATTAATAGGCGTGATTGCCATGTTTGCCATTACGATCGTATTGGCAATTCCATTCGGATCTTACATCGCCAGAGTTTATGCGGGCGACAAAACGCTGCTCGACCCGATTTTTAATCCTATTGACAAGCTGCTCTACAAGGTGAGCGGCATCGATGAAAAACGCGAAATGAACTGGAAACAGCACATGTTCGCATTGCTGACTATTAACGTGGTATGGTTCCTTTTGGGCATTTTCGTTTTAATGAATCAAAGTTGGCTGCCGCTCAACCCGGACGGTAACCCCGACCAGACCTCGGACCTTGCATTTAACACCAGTATTTCATTCATGGTGAACTGTAACCTGCAACATTACTCAGGCGAAAGCGGCGTAAGCTATCTTTCACAGCTGTTTTTAATGTTCCTTCAATTCGTAAGTGCGGGTACGGGTATGGCGGCTGCCGCGATCGTTTTTATCGCGCTGAAAAATCGGACTACCGAAAACCTGGGCAACTTTTGGGCGTTGCTGGTGAAGTCCTGCACCAGGATACTGCTGCCGCTGTCGATTGTCGTAGGCTCGGTTCTGGCGTTCAACGGAACGCCGATGACCTTCGACGGAAAGGACACGATGATCAGCATGCAAGGCGATACCGTACAGGTTTCAACCGGGCCTGTCGCAAGTTTCGTGGCTATCAAACATTTGGGTACCAACGGCGGTGGTTTTTACGGGACCAACTCGACCCACCCGCTTGAAAACCCCAACTATTTCACCAACATGCTGGAAATGTTCTCCCAGATGATTATTCCGCTGGGGATGATTTTTGCATTCGGGTATTTTTTGAAGAAAAGAAAATTCGGGTGGATGGTGTTCGGAGTGATGACAGCCGGGTTTTTGCTGTTAACTATCCCTACAATGGTGTGGGAGATGAACGGAAACCCGGCATTGGGGAAAATGGGCATGGATATTACCTCAGGGGCCATGGAAGGCAAAGAAGTACGCTTCGGAAGCGCGGCGTCTGCGTTTTGGAGTATAGCGACTACCGTTATCTCCACAGGTTCTGTTAACTCGATGCACGATAGCACGATGCCGCTCTCAGGCATGACCCAGCTGCTGGCGATGATGACCAACGCATTCTATGGTGGTTGCGGGGTCGGTATTCTCAACTTCTTCGTATTTATCATTCTGGCTGTTTTTATCAGTGGTCTGATGGTCGGACGGACACCTGAATGTTTTGGAAAGAAAATCGAGGCACGCGAAATGAAGATCGCCATGATCGTAGCACTATTGCACCCGCTAATGATCCTGGCAGGCACGGCCCTGGCCGCGGCTTTCCCCGAAATTACCTCGGGAAATCTGAATAACCCCGGCTTCCACGGGTTCAGCGAAATGCTTTACGAATACACCTCATCGGCCGCCAACAATGGCAGCGGTTTCGAAGGGCTTGGCGATAACAACCTGTGGTGGAACATTACAACAGGTATTGTGCTGATCCTGTCGCGTTTTCTGCCGATCATCGGCCCAGTGGCGATCGCGGGCTTGCTGGCAAAGAAAAAATTTGTTCCTGAAAGTGCAGGAACGCTACCCACTGATTCGGCTACGTTCGGCCTGATGGTCCTTGCGGTGATCGCTATCGTTGCGGCCCTGTCGTTCTTCCCGGCCCTCACACTCGGCCCAATTGCCGAATATTTCTCCATGATGTAATACATATTGAAATGAAAAATCAAAGCGCTTCCTTATTTCAAAAGGAGCTTGTAAACGAAGCGATCAAACAATCGTTTGTAAAACTTAATCCTCGCTTATTATTCCGTAATCCGGTGATGTTCACCGTTGAAATCGGAACAGTCGTGATGCTGTTCGTCAGCCTCTGGATCCTGGCAGGCGAAAATTCCCAGGGATCCTTTGCCTACAACTTCACCGTATTTCTGATCCTTTTTGCCACATTGCTCTTTGCCAACTTTGCAGAGGCGATTGCCGAGGCAAGGGGTAAGGCGCAAGCCGACAGCCTGCGTAAAACACGCGAAGAAACCCGGGCGAGACTCGTTATTAACAACGTCCAAGGATTCGATGTAGCTACCCGTGAGGCAATGTCCGCCCAAATGAAAAAGGGCGATATCTTCATTTGCGAAGCGGGGGACAATATCCCTATGGACGGTGAGATCATCGAAGGGCTTGCCACGATCGACGAAAGTGCGATCACCGGTGAATCCGCTCCCGTGATCCGCGAGGCAGGTGGCGACAAAAGTAGTGTTACAGGTGGTACTAAAGTGCTTTCCGACCGCATTAAGGTGCGTGTGACCACAGCTCCGGGCGAGAGCTTTCTCGATAAGATGATCGCACTCGTAGAAGGTGCCAGCCGCCAGAAAACGCCTAACGAGATCGCATTGACGATCCTGCTGGCTGGCTTCACTCTGGTGTTCATCATCGTGTGTACCACTTTGCAGCCCTTTGCTACCTATGCGAACACACCGATCACGATCGCGGCATTTATCTCGCTTTTCGTATGTTTGATCCCCACCACAATTGGTGGTTTGCTCTCTGCGATCGGTATCGCGGGTATGGACCGTGCGCTGCGCGCGAATGTGATTACCAAGTCGGGTAAGGCGGTGGAAACTGCGGGTGACGTCGACGTACTTTTGCTCGATAAAACCGGTACTATTACCATCGGTAACCGTAAGGCAACCCATTTTTTTCCGGCCCGCGGCATTACGGAAGCACATTTTATCAAATCCGCAGCCCTGAGCTCGATGGCCGACGAGACGCCCGAAGGGAAATCTATTCTGGAACTCGCCCATGCAACGCCATCGAGCTACAACCTGAACAATCCCAGATTTATCGAGTTTACCGCAGAAACACGCAGCTCGGGTATCGACTTCGATGAAACCCGTATCCGGAAAGGCGCATTTGATTCGATCCGTAAATTGACCGAAGGAGCCGGTAACAGGTTCCCCGAGGAAATTGAATCGAAAGTGAAGGAAATATCCAGCAATGGCGGTACGCCGCTGGTGGTTTCAGAAAACGAGCGCGTTATCGGTGTGATCGAGTTACAGGATATTATTAAAACCGGAATCAGCGAACGTTTTGAACGCCTGCGTAAGATGGGGGTAAAAACGGTGATGGTTACGGGAGATAACCCCCTCACAGCCCGGTTTATCGCTCAAAAGGCGGGCGTAGACGATTTTATCGCCGAAGCCAAGCCCGAGGATAAGATGAATTACATTAAAAAAGAGCAGGAAGGTGGAAGGCTCGTAGCCATGATGGGTGACGGTACCAACGATGCCCCTGCATTGGCGCAGGCCGACGTGGGCGTGGCGATGAACAGCGGTACCCAGGCAGCCAAGGAGGCCGGTAACATGGTCGACCTGGACAACGATCCGACCAAACTGATCGAAATCGTTGAGATTGGGAAACAACTCCTGATGACCCGTGGTACATTAACCACTTTCTCGATCGCCAACGACGTGGCCAAATACTTCGCCATTATCCCGGCGCTTTTTATTGCCAGCATTCCCGCATTGCAAGGCCTGAACATCATGCATCTGAACAGCCCTGAAAGTGCTATTTTGTCGGCGATCATTTTCAACGCGGTGATCATCCCGATCCTGATCCCGCTGGCGCTCAAAGGAGTGAAATACACGCCGATCGGAGCCAGCGCGTTACTGCGCAGAAACCTTCTCATCTACGGATTAGGCGGCGTGTTGATCCCCTTCGTCGGTATCAAGGTCATCGACATGGTCGTCAGCATTTGGATTTAGTAATTCAGCCGGTGTTAAACGGCCCGGCATTTTTATAACGCAAAAGATAATAAGATAATGAAAACGAACATATTGCCTGCAATCAGGCTTACCATAGCTACGCTGATCCTTTTCTGCGTGGTATACCCGGCAATCGTTTGGACTATTGCCCAGCTTGCGCCCAACAATGGAAAAGGGAAAGTAATTTCCGCCAATGGCCAAAAGTATTATGCAAACATCGGACAGCATTTTACCGAGGACAAGTATTTCAACTCACGCCCTTCGGCTGTTGACTATAATGCAGCCGGAAGCGGCGGTAGCAACAAGGGACCGTCCAATTCCGAGTATCTGCAAACTGTTCAGGCACGCCTGGATACCTTTTTGGTCCATAACCCGGGCGTGAAAAAAGCCGATGTCCCGGTTGAACTCGTGACTGCCAGCGGCAGCGGGCTCGACCCGGACATTTCGCCCGCCGGCGCGAAAGTACAGGCATTACGGATTGCCAAAGTTCGCGGACTGTCCGAGAAGGCCGTTGGGGATCTGATCGAAAAGCACACGGATGGACCACTTCTGGGACTTTTCGGACCGTCGCATGTGAACGTGTTGAAGCTGAACCTGGCATTGGACCAGCTCAAATAAGTGCTGTTGCTGGCAGGTATTTGCAGCTTTTTACAAATCTGTGGCCGGCAACGCCGCAAGGTGTCCCGGCCGCGCATTCTTCTTTAACCGATGAAAAAAAAATTCTTGCTGGCCTGCTCGCTTGCCTTCTTTCGGACCGTACAGGCCCAGGATTCTACTGCTACCGTACCTTCGTTTTCAGTGAGCGGGTATCTGGAAGCATATTATAACTATGATTTTATCCGTCCGAAGAACAACACGACGCCTTCGTTTATGTACAACTTCAACCGCGCGGGGGAAGTGAATTTGAACCTTGGATTTATCAAGGGGGCTTATAGCAGTGAACGCGTCCGGGCAAACCTGGCGCTGGCCGTGGGTACTTATATGAATGCGAACTATGCCGCCGAGCCGGGTGTGCTGCGCAATATCTATGAGGCTAATGCCGGGATCAAGCTAGCCAAAAAGGCAAATCTGTGGCTTGATGCGGGTATTATGTCTTCCCATATCGGATTTGAAAGCGCGATCGGCAAAGACAACTGGGCGTTGACCCGGAGCCTCGTCGCTGAAAATTCGCCGTATTTCGAATCGGGTGCCAAGCTGAACTATACGACGGATGACGGCAAACTGTACCTGGCAGCCCTCTTCCTGAACGGCTGGCAACGGATTCAGCGGGTAGACGGTAACACGACTCCGGCATTTGGTACACAAATTACCTACAAGCCGTCGGCGGCCGTGACGCTCAATTACAGCACCTTCATAGGCAATGATAAACCCGATAGCGTACGCCAAATGCGTTACTACCACAATGCGTACGGTATTTTTCAGCTGAGCCAAAAATGGGGCGTTACAGCCGGGTTCGACTATGGTACCGAGCAAAAAGAGAAGGGTAGCGGCAGCTACAACCACTGGCTGGTGCCTGTGATGATCGTCCGCTATTCTCCGACTTCGAAAATTAACCTCGCGGCAAGAGGGGAGTATTTTCAGGACGAGAAAGGCGTGATTATTTCGACCGGTAGTCCTGATGGATTCAAAACCTGGGGATTTTCAGCCAATATGGACTACGCAGTAACGGGGAACCTGCTTTGGAGGATAGAAGCACGAACGCTTTCCAGCAAGGACGCCATCTTTTCACAGCGGGACGGCTCAATGAGCAAAGGCAATACGTTCCTGACTACATCACTTGCTATTTCATTTTAATAAATTAACTAGGACACTGCCAGCAACAGCCATAAAACCAAATCCTTTCGGGCAAACACCCGAAAGGTTGTTTCGTTTCTAACCTCCATCCAGTTCAGATATGTCAGAGACCAATCCAAGCGCCCAGCATTTTCTTGATCTCATCAAGAAATCCCGCAGGGGTAAGTTTAAAATATACATCGGAATGAGCGCGGGTGTCGGTAAAACCTACCGCATGCTGCAAGAGGCGCAGACATTACTCCGAAATGGAATAGATGTCAAGATCGGTTTCATCGAGACCCATAACCGCAAGGAAACCCATGAGTTGCTCGAAGGGCTGCCGGTTATTCCCCGTCGCAAGCTATTCTACAAGGGTAAGGAGCTGGAAGAACTTGATATGCCCGCCGTTATCAGTCTGAGACCTGAAATTGTAATAATCGACGAATTAGCGCATACTAATATTGAAGGCAGCAAGAACGAGAAGCGCTGGCAGGATGTGATGGAAATCCTGGACGCGGGTATTAACGTGATCAGCGCCGTGAATATCCAGCATATCGAAAGCCTGAATGAAGAAGTCAAGCAAATTACAGGTGTAGAGGTACGCGAGCGCATTCCCGACAATGTACTGGCTGTTGCGGACGAAGTGGTCAACATCGACCTTACTGCCGACGAGTTGATCACACGACTGAAAGAGGGAAAAATCTATCGGCCTGACAAGATACAGACTGCGCTTACGAACTTTTTCCGCTCAGACCATATCCTGCAATTGCGTGAGCTGGCTTTGAAGGAAGTCGCGAGCCAGGTGGAACGCAAAGTGGATACTGAGGTACCGAAAATGGTCGCACAGCGCAGGGAGAAATTTCTGGCCTGTATCAGTTCCAACGAGGTTACCGCCAAGCATGTGATCCGAAAAACCGCCCGTTTGGCCAGCTATTATAATAGTAAATGGCTGCTGTTATACGTGCAGACGCCCGCGGAAAGCCGCGACAGGATCCCGCTCGATAAGCAACGACATCTGATCAACAATTTCAAGCTGGCTACCGAAATGGGGGCAGAAATCATCCGCGTTTCCAGTTCCAATGTTTCCCGGGCGATTATCGAAACTGCCGAGCAGAGGCAGGTGACCACTATTTGTATTGGCAAACCGCATATTACGCTGATCCGGGTGATTTTGGCGACCAATCTGTTTAACAACCTGTTGAAAAAACTAACCAGCTCAGACATTGACCTTGTCATTTTGTCGTGAGCCTTTTTCCATTAAGAAAATGAGTATCAAACCTAAATTACGGCTTAGCTTAGGACTATTGTTTGTGCTGATCCTGCTGCAATCGCTTGTGGCCTCCCGAAATGTGTACAAGCTCAAAGACGAAACTGCCAATATTCTGGCTGATAATTACAATACGCTGGAATATTCCAGAAATATGATGCTGGCGCTGGATGATATTCAAAAGCCCTCGGCCCAGGCGTCATTCGAACATAACCTTCAAAAACAGTTTGGAAACATCACCGAGCCTGGGGAAGGGCAGGCCACGGAGCGGATCAGGACGCATTTTAATCTAATGCGCGCCAGCATGAGGCCCGACACCCTTCCCGCTTTGCTGCGTGCGGATATTCTGGGCCTGATTAAAATCAATATGGAGGCGATCAGGGCGAAAAACGACGTGGCCAACGGGACCGTCAACGCGGCGATTCTCTGGATCGTGCTGACCGCTACCGCCTGCACGATCATTGCGCTGACGCTTTTTGTGAATCTGCCGGGGAATATTGCCAATCCATTAATGGAGCTTAGTGAAAGTATCAGGCAGATCGCGGCTAAGAACTATTCGCGGCGAGTCACATTTGATCGTAAAGATGAATTTGGCCAATTGGGGCAATCGTTCAATGCAATGGCTGAGAAGCTGGAAGAATATGACGACAGCAACCTGGCGCGACTGTTGATCGAGAAAAAGAGAACGGAGGCGCTGATTAACAATATGCACGAACCGGTGATCGGTCTCGACCAGAAAGGGATTGTGCTGTTTGCCAACCAGGAAGCGATCAAGGTTACCGGGCTTTCTATGAGCGAAATGATAGGTCGTTCCGTGCAGGAACTTTCTGAAAGAAACGACCTGATCAGGGCGCTGAACTCAGAGCCTGACGCAGGCATGCAAGGAGCTGTGAAAGAGGGAAATCTGCTTAAAATATATGCAGACGAAAAGGAGAGCTATTTCGAGAAAGAGATAATCGATATCAGCATTGTCCCAACCGGAGAGAAAGACCGGGTTCACATCGGAAAAGTAATTCTTCTCAAAAATATTACCCCGTTTAAGGAGCTCGATTCGGCCAAAACTAATTTTATCGCGACCGTTTCTCATGAGCTTAAAACACCGATTTCGTCCATCAAAATGAGCCTGCAGCTGTTGCAGTCACCGGGTACCGGGCCCATCAATATGGAGCAAGCTCAATTGATTGAATCGATTAAGGAAGACAGTGAACGGCTGTTGAAGATAACGGGCGAGCTGCTGAATATGTCCCAGGTCGAGACCGGAAATATCCAACTGAACATCCAGACGGCAGACCCGGCGGCGATCTGGCATTATGCGCTCGATGCGGTGCGTTTTCAGGCAGAACAAAAGAATGTAGAGCTCTTTGCAGGCATCGAGCCTCACTTACCCGCCGTTCGTGCGGATCTTGAAAAAACGGCCTGGGTACTGATCAACTTTTTAACCAATGCAATCCGCTATTCGGGTGAAGGCGGCCAAATCGCAGTTTCAATCGGGTCCGATCAGGATCGGGTCAGGTTCATGGTGACCGATCATGGCCAGGGAATAGATAAAAA
>DATMSL010000289.1:0-3337 GCA_035565435.1 Dyadobacter sp.
ATGGATTTTAAAATTCCTTTTATATACTTTTTTGACGATAAAGGAAACACCGCCGGAAGGTTAGCCGACGATTCATTTAATTTGTGGTATGCAAGATTTCATCCATGACAAGCGGGTCTATTACAGCCCCATTGAATTCGCGATGGCGTACATCGGCGGAACCTGGAAAATCCCCGTGATATTGGCGCTCGCCCATGGCCCACTCCGTTATGGCGACCTCAAAAATGCCATACCGCACATTACCGATAAAATGCTCAACACCCAGCTCCGCGATCTGGAAAAGAAGGGAATGGTCACCCGCACCATTTTTCGGGAAAAGCCGCCGCGCGTGGAGTACGGGCTTACTGACCGCGCCGCAAAGTCACTTCCTGCCATTGCGGCATTGGAGGCGTATGGCCGGGAGTTGATGGCGTGGGAAGCTGAAAGGGTTGTGGCGAAGCAATCGTGATGGCTAACCGCCGATGCAGACAACAAACTATTCACAATCGCCCGTCGGTGGTCGGCTGTTAGTGGTCCGCTGTCACGACTGGCTTACCGTTCAAAAGCTCGGCACGATACCTTGAAATAATGGCTTTCAACGTCTCGCCAGTCCCTTTAATCACCAGTTTGTTGAGATTATACTGCGACATTTTCATCGTTGCGGCCACTTCCTGGATGGTAAGATGTTCGTTCCGCTCCAACATTCTGCGTACATCACGGAGCACCCGGTCGGTTTCCTCGCTGTATTGAGCAACGGTCTCTGACCTGTGCATATCCGGCAGATTACGTTTCACAAGGTTGACCAGCAATGCAGCCGAATTCGCCACGAGCTCGCGGCTGCTGTCCTGCAAATGCCCGAGTTCGGCTTCGATCAATCGTACGAGGTGCGTAACTGCCAGTCGGTCGGTTTCGTTGCGGAGCTCTTTCTGGCGCAGGAAACTGGGCACCGAAAACAGGTCGCGCACGGCGCGGAACATGCCTGTGAAGCTATTGAGAGGATCCGCCGCCCCGGCGATGCGGAACGGATCGAAGAAGATAGTAAGCAAATTGGTCCTGTAAAAGGACTTGAAATGGATTGGGTGGCCGGGGGAAAGGAGAAAGATCGCCTGCTCTTCGTAGTGCCACGAATCATCGTCGCAGGACAAAACGCCCTCCCCTTCCGTGACAAATGCAATACCAAACAAACCGCCATAGCGGGATGACTGTTCAAGCTCGCGGGCTTCGCAGCTTACCAGGTTCAGGATTTGATCGATATTGAGTTCTTTCATCACGTTGAAGAAGGGTTTAGGAATAGTCACCTCATCCCGTGTGCGCCTTCCCGGCGTCCACGAAACACAGGGTTTAGGTTTATGGTCAACTTACTGTTGGTTTTCGCAAAAACACAGTCAGTAACCAAAGATGTTTACCAATGTCCAAACCAAAAAATGAAAGGTGCCCAATGCCGGATTTCAGGAGCCGAATGCCCACTTTGAGAGGAAGAAGGGAAGCCGGTTACAACGGTTACTTACCGAGCCATTGCTTAAAATCGGCCATTCTGTCGCCGCTCACGAACACCTCCTGCGCAGTGGCCGGAGTCAGTTCAAGCTTCAACCTGCCGGCCGAAACGGTGTAGATGGAGCGGATGCTGTTCAATGCGATGATGAGCGACCGATTGATACGGAAAAACTCTTTGGGATCGAGCATTTGCGCCAGTTTGTCAAGACTATAATCCATCGCGAGATGCTGCCCATCGTACGTGCGGAGGAACGTGGCCTTCTGTTCAATGGTGAAATAGGCGATCTCGCTCGTACGAATGCTGAAAAGTTTCGGACCCGCCGACGCGAGGAAACGCTCCTTGTAACCTTCCTCGTTGCCAGACTGGTACATAGCCATCAAAGCGGCAAAATCCGGCGGAGAAGTGGCTGCGGATTTGGCGTGTAACGTCACAAACTTGTCGATCGCCGCCGTGAGTTCAGTTTTATCGACCGGTTTCAGCAAATAATCTATCCCGTTGGCTTTGAATGCTTTGAGCGTATACTCGGAATACGCGGTGGTAAAAATGATGGGGATAGTCAGTTTCAGCTCCTCGATAATCTTGAATGCCAGATCGTCTTCCAGATGCAGATCCATGAAAATTAAATCGGGGCGGGTATTCGCGGCGTCGCTCAGCCACTGAATACTCTCTTTCGCGGACGAGAGTTTCGCCATCACGTTGATTTTGGGATCATATTTGCCGACCAGACTTTCCAGACGGTTGGCACTCAGCGACTCATCCTCTATAATAAGCACATTCATGAAAGCAGCGGCACTTTAACGGTAAAACAGCCGTCGGTCTTGTCGACCATCACCGGCTTGTCGATCAGCAATTTATAGCGGTTCACAATATTCTGAAGGCCGAGCCGTGTGGACGACTCCGGCAGCTCGCGCACCTGCAACGGATTGCGGATCACCAGGTAATCGCCTTCCACACCAATGGTAATCAGCAGCGGATTGCTGGCCGACATCCGGTTATGCTTCACCGCATTCTCCACGAGCAGCTGTAATGTGAGCGGCACGATCGAGTATTTGTCCTTCTCCTGGCAGGAAATGCGTATATCCAGACTAAGCTTGTTCTCAAACCGGATCATGAGCAGGAACATATAAGTTTCCAGAAACTCGACCTCCGTAGCCAGCTTAATGGAATCGTAAACTGATTTTTCCAGAATATACCGGTATGCCTTGGAAAGCTGGTTGATGAATTTGACAGAAAGCTCCTGGTTGGTTTCCACCAGCGTCGTGAGCACGCTGAAATTATTGAAAAGGAAATGTGGGCTCACCTGGTTTTTCAATGCATTGAAATGGGCCGTCGCGTTCTCCTTCTGCAAGCGCTCCTCGTTGATCACCACCCTTTGCAGGCGCTCATACACGCGCTTGTTGGCTGCGAGGTAATATTCCGCCATCAGCGCCAGCACCGTAATGCTCGTATTGGCCCGCTGTTTCAGCACGGGTGTTTTGTTGAGGGTAATAGGCAGTACATCGAAGCTCCTTTTATCAAAAACCGCCTCCATCCAGTGCCAGAGATAGCGGTACCAATGGTTGAACACCATAGCCAGGCCAATCGCCACCACAAGCATGATTGCCTGGTTCAGCACACGAAAACGATCGGGAAAATCCTCTCCCAGAAAGCGGGAAGTAATGTACTGGAGCCATTCAATCACATTGATCCATAGAATAAAAAAGGCAATGCTGAACAGCACCTCCATCGTCCACAACGGTAGCCGGTGCCAGAAGGTAGGCATATCGACCTGCAAGACGTTCATATAGATGCGTATCGGCACGTATATGACCGCAAAGCCCAGACCAAGTTCCCATTTTTGGCGGTTGGTGAGACGGGATGTTA
>DATMSL010000290.1:0-3020 GCA_035565435.1 Dyadobacter sp.
TGGCTGGGAGATAGCTGGGGATTGTTGTTCTCTCACCCCGCTGACTTTACTCCCGTTTGTACAACCGAATTGGGTAAAACGGCGCTTTTGAAAGGTGAGTTTGAGAAACGCAATGTGAAAGTACTGGCTGTGAGCGTCGACGACCTGGATTCACACCACCGCTGGATCCCGGATATCAATGAAGTAAACGATACGGAGGTGAACTTTCCGATCATCGCTGACGAAGGCCGCCAGGTAGCGCAGTTGTACGATATGATCCACCCGAATGCCAGTGAAAAAGCAACGGTACGCTCGGTATTCGTGATTGGTCCGGATAAGAAAATCAAATTGACGCTTACTTACCCTGCGTCGACGGGCCGCAACTTCAACGAAATCCTCCGTGTAGTGGATTCACTCCAACTGACAGCCAATTATTCCGTAGCCACACCGGCCGACTGGAAAGATGGTGAAGACGTGATTGTGGTACCTGCTGTAAGCACCGAAGATGCACAGAAGAAGTTTACAAAAGGCTTGAATATCGTGAAACCATACCTCCGCTACACGCCGCAGCCGAATAAGTAAGCGTTGAGGCCGGCAGTCGTTTTCGACCGCCGACCATAGATCACACGAAAAAAGCGGATATCCTGTGATGGGTATCCGCTTTTTGCTATTTGTAGATCTGGTGTTCTGTAACAAAATAAAGCCATGACCCATGGTCGATCGTCCATGGTCAATTACCGTAACGTTCACACCTACCTCAACGGGTGATCAAACATCCCCCTCACTCGCCACGACCTCCTCCGGCACAATCATTTCCTCTCCGTAATATGTCATGTGCCGTGCGCCCTGGTAGTAGAACCAGATAGAGAGTGACATCGGGATGTGGGCAATGTCGTTATAGTTGAACCAATCGCCGAAACTGAATTTCAATGCGTGAAAGCCGGCGGCTATTGCGCCCATGAGCGTCGCGAGGAAGATGTTCTTGCTGCCAGGATCCTTTTTCTTTTTGTATACATAAATCTCGATCATGAAGAGCATCAGGAACAGCCCGTAAAATGCGTGCACTTCCACAATCCTAAAATCAAGGGTGATAAACGTCAATACGAAAAAGATGACAAGTTCGAGATAGTTCAGCCAACCCAGAATGAGCCCATTCCGGCGGTGGAGGAGTGGTTTGATATGCCATATCGCCGCACGTTCGAATAAGGCCACGGCGATCATGCTCGCGAACCAGCCTGGTATTTTACCGACTTTGCCGGTCATGTACAAAAAGCCATGTCCCAGGATCCCACCGATAGCGGTGGCAATGGCCATAAAAAGGAAGAAGTACTGGATTTGCTTATACATGCGGTGCGCCCGCCCAAGTTTGTTGAGGTGGAAAAAAGCGTAGATACACACAGCAGTCATTACCAGGCTCGACAGCACGGTCGAGGGCTCCATAATGGTTATTCCGAATAGTTTTATCTGGTGGACTTTGCTAAAATCTATAACGACATCATTCATGAACAGAAGAGTAAGTTAGCGCATACCGAACCTCGCCGGTTTGCATTCGAGTTTCAAAAGTACGCACAAATGGGGCAGCAATCTGCATGATTACCGCATTGAATGCCTCCTTCACCAAAATTGTACCACAAACCGCGCCCGTCTGTTCGGGTCGCGTGAGTTGTGCCGCGTTTTCAGTTTGGTATCCCGAAAGTGCCGATTCGCAGATGAAAACGGGGTAGCTATCTATTATCAAATAATAAATACAAAGTATGTTTTTCCTTTGTATTGAGAATTGTATTTAAGTAGGATAGCGGCGAAAGCACCCTCTTTGAAAACTTATGGAAACCATGAAGAATCCCTTATTATCAGCCGTCAGATTTGTCGTTTTGACCCTGTTTCTGGCCATTACAGTCAACCGATCCTTTGCGCAAGCTCCTGTGCAGGGTAACTCCAAAATTTCCGGAATTGTACTCGATTCAGCCGCAGCGAAAGGCGTGGAGTTCGCTAGTATTGCATTATTCAATGTTGCTGATAACAAGGCGATTGATGGTACCACCGCCGACGAGAACGGTAAGTTCGCCATTTCGAAAGTAGCTCCGGGATCTTACAAGCTGATGATCTCCTTTATTGGCTACAAAGACAAGGCCGTGAATGTGAAAGTAGAAAAAGGCAAAGATGTGGAACTGGGATCGATCCAGCTTGCTTCGAGTGTGCAGAATTTGCAGGAAGTGACCATTACCGGCGAAAAATCGCTGATCGAAGAGAAGGTCGACAGGATGGTGTTCAATGCGGAGAAGGATATTACTTCCAAAGGCGGCGATGCATCGGACCTGCTGCGTAAAGTGCCGATGCTTTCTGTCGACCTGGACGGTAATGTGTCCTTGCGTGGAAGTGCAAATATCAAGGTGTTGATCAACAACAAACCTTCGACCATTATCGCGGCCAATGTGGCGGATGCTTTGAAGCAGATTCCGGCAGATATGATCAAATCAGTGGAAGTAATCACTTCGCCATCGGCCAAATACGATGCGGAAGGCTCGGGCGGTATCATTAATATCATTACGAAAAAGAACAACCTGCAGGGCCTGACGCTGAATATCGATTCGGGAGTGGGTAACCGCGGCTCGAACCTGGGCTTGAACGGAAGCTACCGCAAAGGCAAAATGGGTTTTACACTCGGTGGTTTTGGCCGTGCATTCTATAATAAGGCTACTTCGGTGCTCGATCAGACGACGTATTCCGGCAGCAATTCATTCCTGACGAATCAGAGCTCGACCGCGAAAGACCGCGGCTTGTTCGGGCAGTATTCATTGGGCTGGGATTATGATTTGGGGAAAAATCAGGCATTATCGGCCGGCTTGCGCTATGGGACACGGAATTTTATCCAGAAACAGGATTTGACCATTAGCCAATACGAAAACAGCATTCTCGACAACAGTTCGCTGCGCAAGGTGGATCGCAAGGATCTTTCCGGAACCGTTGATTTCAATATCGACTATATCCGTACTTTCAAGCCGCAGCAGGAGTGGAGCATTTCTACGTTGTACAGCCGCACC
>DATMSL010000291.1:0-3108 GCA_035565435.1 Dyadobacter sp.
TTTTGGCGCCTTCCACCATATCTTCATCCGGATCCACAAAAACAGAAACCCGGATTCCCGCCGATTTAAATGTACCTACCAGGTCGGTAAGAATGGAACGGTGGGTGATCGTGTCCCAGCCGGCGTTGGAAGTAAGGGCCCCTAATGCGTCGGGTACTAATGTTACCTGGTCGGGTTTGTTGGCCAGTACCAGTTCCACAAATTTCTTTTCCGACGGGTTGCCTTCGATATTGAACTCGGTGGTGACGAGCTCGCGGAGGTCGTACACATCCTGGTAACGGATGTGCCGCTCATCTGGCCGTGGGTGCACGGTAATGCCCTGTGCCCCGAACCGCTCGCAGTCCAGCGCTACTTTCAATACATTGGGATTGTCACCGCCACGGGAATTGCGAAGGGTGGCGATCTTGTTGATGTTGACGCTTAGACGGGTCATGGTACTTTAATGTTGAATGATTGAATATTGGTCAGGTATTGTCAGTGGGTCATGGGTTGTGTGACCGGTCGCCGGAGCGAAGTGTGAGTTTTGATTCTTAGAGATGAGTTTTCAAGTGAATCACTAACTTTGCCGGTCTGTTACAAATTTAGCATTCGAGTGTAGAAAAACACTTTTAATGCCAATTTTTAGCCTAAATCAATATAACAAACAATAAATGACCGAATGACAATGCCTGACTAGTACTGACACAATATTCGGTCATTCAATCATTCAATCATTCAAAATTAGAGTATCATGTCACTAAAATCCCAAGTAGAATCCGGTATCAAGGACGCAATGCGTGCCAAAGACCAGGATACATTACGTGCATTGCGCGCGATTAAGTCGTTGATTTTGTTGGAAGAAACAAAAGGCGGTACCAGCGGGGAGCTATCGGCCGACGACGAGCTGAAACTTTTAACAAAAGCCGCGAAGCAACGCCGTGAGTCAGCGGATATTTACAAAACACAAGGCCGCGCCGACCTTTTGGAAAAAGAAGAGGCTGAATTGGCGGTTATCGAGCAGTTCTTGCCAAAGCAATTGACGGAGGACGAAGTGAAAGCCAAATTGCAGGACATCATCACGCGCGTGGGCGCTGCCGGGCCTTCGGATATGGGCAAAGTAATGGGCGTAGCTACCAAAGAACTCGCCGGCCAGGCCGACGGACGTGTCGTTTCCACGCTGGTTAAGGCATTGCTCGCATGAAGTTACTGGATGTTCTCATCCTTCTTCCCCTGCTATGGGGCGCATTACATGGTTACCGTAAAGGCCTGCTGATCGAGATCATCGGGATTCTGGGCATGGTGGTAGCCATGGTTTTGGGTTTCAAATTCCTGGGTTTGGGGATGGAGATCCTCACGCCGTATTTCAGTGAGGGCGTCGCCCGGAAAATCCTGCCGTATGTAGGTTTTTCGGCGATTTTCTTTCCTACTATATTTTTATTAAACCAATTCGGCTACACCATCCGACGGTCGCTGCGGTACTCTATCCTCGGTACTTTCGACAGCTTTGCCGGCGCGATGGTGGGTGTTTTTACGTGGGTGTTCGGCATCAGCGTGTTCTTCTGGCTGGTGGACGCGATCGGCGTGAAAATTCCGGCACACCGAACCGATGATACTTATTTATACCCGCTTGTGGTTCCCGTAGCCCCCACGGTGATCACCAAAGGATTGTCGCTGATGCCCAAAGGCACCGACATTATTCGGGATTGGAAACGCGATTACCTCGAAGATTGAACTTTCAAATTTCGACCCGGGTTAAGCTTTCATCATTGACATTCAGTACCTTTGCAGAAAATTACAGTTGAATGCCCTAAGTGTTTGACAGATTATAAAAGAAAATGACCACGATACAGCAAAAGCAGGACATCCGTAAACTGAATGTCGACCAGATCAAAACCTGGATGACCGAACACGGGGAGAAGGCTTTCAGGGCAAAACAGATATATGAATGGATCTGGAAAAAATCGGCCCATTCATTCGACGAAATGACCAACCTCTCGCTCGCCACGCGCCAACTGATGAACGAGCATTTCGTGATCCACTCGCTCGACGTTGCCAAAAAACAGCACAGCAACGACGGCACTATCAAATCCGCTTTCAAACTTTTTGACGGTAACCTCGTGGAAGGCGTGCTCATTCCCGCCGCCGACCGCATGACCGCCTGCGTGAGCAGCCAGGTAGGGTGCTCGCTTACGTGCAAGTTCTGCGCGACGGGCTACATGGACCGCAAGCGTAACCTCGAAGCCGGGGAAATCTACGACCAGGTGGTAGCCATTGCACAGCAGGCCGAAAAGACTTTCAATGCGCCGCTGACCAACATTGTATATATGGGAATGGGCGAGCCGTTGCTCAACTATGCCAATGTGCTCCAATCCATCGAATACATTACTTCGCCGGAAGGCCTCAATATGTCGCCGAAACGCATTACCGTTTCCACGGCGGGCATTGCGAAGATGATCAAGAAGCTGGCTGACGACGAAGTGCGGTTCCGTCTCGCATTGTCGCTGCACGCGGCGAATGATGAAAAGCGCAACCAGATCATGCCGATCAACGAGTCGAACTCGCTGGATAACCTGGCTGAGGCTTTGAACTATTTTTATAAGAAGACGGGCAACCGCATTACTTTCGAATACATTGTTTTCAATAATTTCAACGACACTTTGCAGGATGCGAAGGAACTTTGGGAGTTCTGCAAGCGTGTTCCGGCCCGAGTGAACATCATTGAATATAACCCGATCGCCGAGGCCGATTTTAAAAATACGGAGGCCGACCGGTTGGATAAATTTGCCGCTTTCCTGGAAGATAGAGGGGTTTCCGTGCATGTAAGGAGGAGCCGGGGCAAGGATATCGATGCGGCTTGCGGACAGTTGGCTAACAAAGAAACAAACTGAGATTAACCTGACTTAACAATTTCTTAACATTGGGTCGGCGGTTTATAAGTAGTTTTGCGTCAATAATTCAACCTATCAACTTCTTTTATGTTTGGTCTTGAAACCGACATTTTCATCCTCCTCGCGTTTAGTATTTTAGCGGCCTGCGCATTCGAATTTGTTAATGGTTTCCATGATACTGCCAACGCGGTGGCGACGGTTATTTATACCAACTCCCTGAAACCGAATGTGGCGGTAATAT
>DATMSL010000292.1:0-3227 GCA_035565435.1 Dyadobacter sp.
CAATGGGTTTGAAATTTCCCTCGGTGGCATAAGCGAGCAGCATTTCAAATCCGAAAGGCGCCGCGCATTCAAATTTTTCGGGTATTTCAATCCATTTATCCACGGCATCGGCAGCGATCCTGAAATCGTCATTGCGCAGCCGTACGATGTTTTTAGCGGCGTCCCGGTAAATCATCCTTACCGTGCAGGACTTGTTGGCCCTTACTTTCAAACGCATAATATCTCCCTCGCGATAGGATTGCGGGCCATAACCTTTGTCGGTACTCACCTCAAGCACAAGCTCGGCGGCTTCCGGTGCTTTGATATCCTCACTTGTCGTTTTTTGTTCGGTGATCTCCCGCATACGCTGCGCCTCGCGTACGAGATGCTCGGCCGGCTCGATTTCGGCATTCGGGATGTTGAGCAGCAGAATCTCGGCCAGTAACTCGCTGCCGACCGGCTGGTCGTGCCCATCAAACAGCTGCACCCCGATTTTCAGGAAGTTGCCTGCCTTTTGGTAGCCGCCTTTCAGTTTCAGTAATGCATCCAGGCTGCGCGTTGTGCTTAATCCGATTTGTATATCGCTGCTCACACGGGTCAGGGCCGATTTCAATGTGCCGGTGAGCTGTTTGGAAAAATCATTGGAAACACCCAGTCCCTGGAAGGTAATCTCCTCGATGACCAGCCTGGTTACACCACTTTTGGGAATAGCGCGTGCTACCTGCCCCGACAGTTTATCGATCACCTCCGGCAGTGTGATGAATTCCAGGGGGTTACGCTGGTCGGTGAGCGAAATGATACTTTTGCCTTTACTCTTCCAGTCGGTGTCCATGAAACCGATCCGGGCTTCGGTAACCTGGTTTTCGACTACCTTGATAAACACTCCGGCGCGGCAGGGGACGTTTTCAAGTTGCAGCCGTTTCACGCCCTGGTAGTTACCAAAAAGCGATTTGGAACCGTAAAATAATACCAGGTAACCTTCCGGAATGGCTTTGAATTCAGCCTCTTCCCAGTCGGCATGGTAGGTGAGCCCGCTTTTTTTGTAGCTGATGAATGCGATCCGCTGGTATTCGTTAAAATCAATGGTTTTGGTACCCTTGTTGTCGGGCACGAGGTCATTTTCGAAACGGGCGTCGTCGCGCAGGCTCGCGCGCATGCGATAGGAGGCCTCGTCCCGCTCCTCGGAATCAATGATATAAGGGTTTGTCAATAGCCCGAATGCCGATTCGAAATCTTTCAATACCTGCTTCACCCGGTCGGCAGCCTTGATCTTGTAATACGGGCTCAACTCTTGCCCAAACGAGCAATGCAGCGGTAAAACGAGGAAAAGGACGGTCAGGAGCCGTTTCATAGCATGCCGGGCGGATATGTTACCTGGTCCGGTTAAGGATCAGTTCACGGGTGAGTAGGCTGTTTTCCATCGGGATCTGCTGCCGGTTGGTCAGTTCCATTACCCGCACCCGCACGGTACGGAAAATATCTTCCAAGCGCAGGTCGGGCACATCGAGCGCTTTCAGAAGTTCCGATGTGTAGGGGCTGTTTTTGCCGTCACCATCCAATGCGGTCGACCCGGGTTTGGTTGAAAACGTAATGAGAGTGCCCGGAGGAGCACTCATGCTTGCGAGCCCTTTTGTGCCCGAGCTGCGCGTCCAGGTGCGGCTCAGCGGGTTATCGCGGCAGGCGTCCAGAATCATAATGTTGGTTCTTTGCGAATTTTCGTCGGTCGCCGACATTTGGTCGAGGATCTCGTCGGCGGAAACGGCCAAGACTTTCAGCTCCATTTCGGATTGCGGGCTGATGTCGACCGGCATCAGGTAATTTTTGCCCGCTACCTGAATACCGTGGCCGGCATAATAGAACAGCGCCACTTCGAACTCCTGGCTCTGTACACTGCTGCCGAACTGCGCCACCGCTGCCCGGAGGTCGCCCTGGTTGGCGTCGATCCGCTCTATCACAGTGAAGCCGAGTCCGGTAAGCTTCTGCGAGATCGCTTTTGCATCGTTTTCCGGGTTTTGCAGCTTGCTGCCCGACTGGTATTTCGAATTCCCGACCACCAGCGCAATGCGCTTCTTGGCTTTTTCATACAAGATGGAAAGGCTTTCCGAATGAGCGGCGCCTGATCCGTTGCTGGCGATTAGCCTGATGCTATTTTTGCCCTCTTGCAATGCGATTTGCTGGGAAACCTGCACGCCGCCGGAGCAACCTTCTTCCTTCACCGTTTTGAACGACCGGGTCGTTACCGGGGTAAGCGCGCCATTCACCTCGATCTGTATATTTTCGGGTCCATTGACCACACAGGCCGTTAGCCTAACTTCGGGCTTATCGCTGTAAGAAATATTGTTCAGCCATTTGATTTCCGGTTTTCCAGCGGCATGAAAGGCGTTGAAAACATCCTTGATGCCATTGTTATACACAATTTCGGCAATGTCCCTGACTGGTACGGTTACAAGGCCTTTGCCGGTCGCCGATTTGTATTTTACCTGATCGGGATAAACCTCCTTGATTTCCACCACTTTCTTTTCGCGGTTGCGCAGGTAAAGGGTGTCGGCGTCGACCGCAACGGCCGGTTCCCAATGGCACAGCGCCGAACAGGTGAGGGTAAAAAGAGTAAAAATATGTTTCATGGAACGTTGAAAAGGAGATTGCTGTGCAGGGCTTAAAACGAAAGCGCGATTTTCAGACCGGTCGTCTGATAGGATGCATCGTAGAATGGCTGCAGGGAAAGTTCTTTCTGTTGCCCGGCGAGTTCTGTCCGCGCTTTTTGCGCCAATTGCATATTTCTAAGCCCGATCAGATCCAGCGCCAGGCCGCCGATCAACGCCGCGGCGCCCCCGTAAATACCCGGAGAGCCGAATGCGGAAAAGCTCTCCTGCTTTTGCAGATCGCTCGCGGGAGGTGCGGTTTTGTAATTCGCCTGGTACCAGGTCGTGTACGAATCGTTGGTACCCTGAACGGCCGTTTTGTATTTGTTATAGTCGCCCGTCAATTTCAGGATGGTAATGGCTCCGGCCACAATGGCTACGCTGCCTGCTGTCAGGAACGTCATACTTCTTTTCTGGTACTTTGAAATTCTCCGTTCCAGCGTTTCCGTATTGCCTGGCGTCTTCCGGGGGGGCTCCTGCGTTACTTTTTCAGGTTCTGTTTGGGATTCCGTTTTGCCATTCTCATATTCGATTTTCAGTACATCGGATCGGAATAGGAAATAATCCGGGCCGGTCGGCTTATCATACCTTTTGTATCGGATGTAT
>DATMSL010000293.1:0-7718 GCA_035565435.1 Dyadobacter sp.
CGATAAATACGACCCATCCAAAACAAGCTCGGAGCTCAAAGCATACCTTCTTGAAAATGTAAAACCTCTAAAAAAAGAAATGGCTCTGCGGACGGAGTATATCAAAACTCACCCATGGTCAAAAGATGTGATTACGCTCTACAAAGGTGGCTATTTCGACCGCAAAAAGCATCTTATAGGCTATGAAGGTGGGTTGAAACTTTTTCTGGATGGCAAGGAAGCGACCCCGCGTGAAATCAACGAGGCATTCAAAAACTATCCCTACATGCTGAGTGGAGATCAGGAAAGACGGAACTACGGCCCAGGTAATCTCTGTACCGAAATCACCTACCTCACCTTCCCACTCTACCGCGACGCACCACCGGCCGCATTAGTGAAAGGCAATGTGGAAGTTAAAGATACCCGATCCTTCGACCCAACCAGACTCAAAAGTGAGGCTTATCTCCTTGATGGCTTCCGGCAGGTTTACGGCGCGAGCAGTAATCTGATTCCTGAAAAACAGGACATTAAAAGGATCATGCTGTTTAAAGGTCCGCTGGCAAAATATTATGACTCATCACTCAAAGAAATCTGGTGGATCGAAACCCGGCCGGTGAATGAAGTTTTCGAACGGCCGGATTTCGCTTCCAAATAGTTGTTCCCGCTGATTAGCATAATGCTGACGCATCGCATTGCTCCTGTACGCAACGGATGTGCGCGAGTGTAAGGCTCGGTTTGATCAGCTCTTTGAAGAAAGGTGCCACGGGTTCGCCTGCTGCAACCCGTTTAGGCCAGTCAGGCGAAGCGATGGCCGCGCGGCCGATCGATACCAGGTCGGCCGTGTTGCTGTTCAATAGTGTCTCGGCCAATGCGATGTCGTGCATTCCGCCGTTCGCTATCACAGGTGATTTAAGCAGGCTTTTGGCAATGCTGTTCGAAGAAGTTCCGTCGGGATAACGGCATTCACGCTCCCACCGACCTCCTTCGGCCGCGATGTGCAGGTAATCGGGGGCTATTTCAGCAAGTATTTCAAATATCCGACGAGCAGTTTCCGAACCGCCCGGCCAACGGTATGTGAGATCGTTGACTTTGCTCTCTGAAACTCGGATACCTACAATAAAATCGCCAGGCAATGCTGCCTTCACGCCCTGATACACTTCCATCAAAAACCGCAGCCGGTTCCGCTCATTACCGCCATATTCATCGGTACGAAGGTTGATATGCGGCGTAATGAACTGATCGAACAGGTAACCATTGGCCGCGTGCAGTTCTACTCCGTCGAAACCCGCCTCGTGTGCCAGCAATGCAGCGCGGACATAGCCTGCTTTCACTGCTTCCAGGTCTTCCGTTTGCATGGCCCGCGGCATTGGAAACGGGCTGGGTGATATGGAATTGTCGGTGGCCCGTAACCCCACTGGCTGTACCGCAGAAGGCGCGATCGTTTGGTCGGCTATTTCCGACAATGCCCCACCGTGCATCAATTGATTAATAATAAGCGCATTATGCCTGTGAACGGCCGCCACGACGCACTTCCAGCCATGCACATGCGCCGCATTCGCTATTCCTGGCTGATTGTGGTTGGTTTTGCTGAATAACTCGTCGGTGTAAGTCCCTTCGGTGATGATCATTCCAAAGCCGCCGGCGGCAAATGCTTCGTAATAATCTGCCATTTCCTGCGTAGGCACGCCTTCAGGAGTAGCACTCACCCGCGTCATAGGCGCTACCACGAGGCGGTTAGCCGGTCTTCTACCCTGTACTTCAGGGCTATCGAATATCGTCTTGCTGATCGTTTCCATACTTCGTTTTTTGATTACAAAAGTACTGGCCCGGTCAGCGGCAGGACGTATAACTATTTTAATAAAAGTGCTTATACTTGTTTAAGACCGCTGCGCCAGCTGCTTGCGTATTTGGCTCAGAAACACGGGCGTAATACCCAGGTAAGAGGCAATGTACCGCTGAGGCATGCGCTGTTCGAGGGTGGGATATTTGGTAATGAGCGCTTCGTATCGTTCGGCACCGGTCATGGAAATGGCATTCAGGATACGTTGGTCCTGCGCGATACCTCCCTTCTGTTCGAGGATCCGCCAGAAGCGTTCAAATGCCGGAATGTCTTTGTAGAGCTGTTCGAGATCGTCCTTTTCTATTTGCAATAAAACTGAGGCTTCGAGCGCCACAATGTTCCGGGTAGCGGGTACCTGTAAATGGAAACTGGTGAAATCCGAAATCCACCAGTCTTCCATCGCGAAATGCAGGGTATGGTCGTTGCCCTTATCGTCCATATAAAAGGACCGCAGGAAACCTTTGCAAACGTAGCTTTCGTACCTGCACACGTCACCTTGCTGGACCAGATACTGCCTCGGAAGCAACTTGCGGACTTTCAGAAGGCCAACGAAATGCGCCTGTTCGGCTGCCGTGAGCTCAATACGGCGCAGAACATGGTCGACGATCATTTTTTGCAATGCGGGGTCTTTTTCCAATGGTTTTCACAGCCTGTTGTCCGCGGCAAATATTGGAAACTAATCCGTCCGATCCTACCGGCGCGATCTGAAATCAGCTCAACGTACCACCGTCGATGGTGATTACCGACCCGGTAGTGTAGCTGTTGGCTGGGCTGGCGAGGAATGCTACCGCATCCGCGATGTGCTCGGGACGGCCATATTTCGGAATCGCCATCATACCGCGCTGAAAATCGGAGAATTCTGATGTCGATGGGTTCATATCCGTATCCACCGGCCCCGGCTGAATAAGATTGACGGTTATGCCCTTTGGACCAAGGTCACGCGAAAGCCCGCGCGTAAAGCCCGACAATGCAGATTTGCTTGCAGCATATAAGGTTGCCTGCGGTACCGCCGCACGGTCAGCCATGCAACTGCCGATCGTTACGATACGTCCGCCCTGCTCCATTTTCCGCGAAGCTGTGAGGCATGCTTCGAACACGGATTTGACATTGACGTTCATTACATAATCGTAATCCTCCGCGGTATGCTCCTCGAATGCCTTGCCTACATACACGCCGGCGCTGTTTACAAGAATATCCAGCTTACCGTAGTGTTCAATAGCCTGGTCGATGGCCGCGGACACGGCTCCCTCCCGGGCATTGTCGGATTGCAGGGCTACGGCGGTAAGGCCTGTTTCCGAGAGTTCTTTTACAAGGGCTTCGGCCTGAGTTTTACCGTTAACGTACGTAAAAGTCACCTTCGCTCCTTCTGCCGCGAGCCTCTTCACAATGGCTGCTCCAATGCCCCGGCTTCCGCCTGTTACGAACGCGACTTTGTCTTTCAAGTTTTGCATGATGATGAATTGGTTTTGATTTCATTGCAAAACTACCGCCCCACTCGTAATTTTACAGGTACTAACATAATTATCAAGTACTAACATAAATGTAAGTTATGCGAAAACAGAGCTCCACGAACCTTGAAAACGAAATGTTGATCAATGGAAATTGTGATATGGCCTACACCCTGGATCTGATTGGCGGTCGCTGGAAGCCTTCGATCCTATGGCGGCTGGCCAATGGTGCCATGCGGTACAGCGATCTCCGCCGCAGCCTGCCGGCCGTGTCGGAACGCATCCTCATCCTCCAACTCCGTGAAATGGAAAGCGACGGGCTCATCAGCCGTAAAGTATATCCGGAAGTGCCGCCGCGCGTGGAATACCAACTGTCCGATCTGGGAAAAAGCCTCGAACCAGTGATCAATATCCTTACTGACTGGGGCGCCGAGAACCGGCCGGGCTCGGACAAAAAACGCGTGCGTTGCCCCATATTAACAATTAAATAACACGCATTTCCCGCGTATACTCAGCACAAGTTCAAACCTTCGTGCGTACATCGGTTTTGGCAGGCACAATTTTGACGGTACTGCTGCATTCCCGACATACGCACCCATGATGAACATCCGTGACCCGTTTTTGAACCGCTATTTCCCCTGGCTGTTGCTGGCTGGTATTTTGCTCAATCTCCCCGGCCTCTGGCTGGATATTATCGAACCCGACGGCGCGCTCTATGCCACCATCGCCAAGCATATTGTGCTGCATAACGACTGGCTAAACCTCTATGGCGACGGCCACGACTGGCTCGACAAGCCGCATTTTCCTTTCTGAATGGCGGCGATCAGCTATAAAATGTTCGGCATCACGGGTTTTGCGTACAAACTGCCCGCATTCCTGTTCTGGCTGCTCAGTCTGCGCTACACGTATCTCATTGCGAGAGATTTATACAATGAAGATGTCGCAAAAATCGCGGTATTGATTTACACCGTAGCCCTGCACAGTACGCTAGCCAATTTCGATGTTCGCGCCGAACCTTACCTCACGGCCTGCATTATCGGAGCGGCCTGGCACATGCTTCGCGTGCATACGGAGGCACACTGGTCGCATATTGTGTGGGCCGCATTGCTTGCGGCGTGCGCGATCATGACCAAGGGCGTATTCGTACTCATTACCCTTGCGGGTGGTTGGGTGATCTATTGGTTTATTACCGGGCAGTTCCGGGAATTTCTCAACTACCGCTGGTGGCTGGTCCTGGTATTGTGCTTTATTTTCATTCTGCCGGAGCTTTACAGCCTGTATATACAATTCGATCTACATCCCGAAAAAGTGGTTTTCGGGCGCACAAATGTCTCCGGACTGCGATTTTTCTTTTGGGATAGCCAGTTTGGCAGGTTTTTCAACACCGGGCCTATTAAAGGAAAAGGAGACGTTACGTTCTTTCTGCATACAACTTTGTGGGCATTTCTCCCGTGGTCGCTGGGGCTGGTAGGCGGGATTGTGTACCTGGTGCGATTCGAGAAAAACCGCGACGCCGAGCGTTGGGTCGTATATGGCAGCACGCTGGTTACCTTCCTGTTGTTTTCCTTGTCGAAGTTCCAACTTCCGCATTACCTCGTGATCGAATTTCCCTACTTCTCGATCATCACCGCTTACTTCTTCACCGAACTGGCAAGGCGTTCGAAGTTGAATCATTTCGTTACGGTTCAGACTATCCTGCTCGTCGCGACATTGATTTTCATATCCGGCTTGCTTTACATTACCCGTATCGAGAACGGCATTATCGCGGTGGTCATATCGCTCGGAATCGTTTTTGCCGCTAGCATTATCAACTACCGCAACGCCATGCAGCAGCTTCTTTTCAAAGGTTATGCCATGGCTGCGATGCTATATATTTTTTTATTCCAATTCTTTTACCCGTTTTTGCTACAATATCAATCGGGTATGCTGGCAGCCAGGGTCATTCCCGCAGAAAACAGCCATGTGCCCGTTGCAGCCTACGGTTCATTCTCTTACAGTTTCGAATTCTATTCGCCGGGGGAGGTCAAACTAATTAAAAGCGGCAAATACCTCGACGATTTTATCGACGCCGCGCCCTGTTACCTATACACCACTGCCGCCATCGCCGACAGCCTGATCCGCTCGGGCGTCGATGCGGAAGTACAGGCTTCACCGAAGCATTTCCATGTGACCCGGTTGAAATATGGATTCCTGGACGAAAAGAAACGGAGTGCCGTCGTGGAGCCGCGCTACCTGCTTTACATCCGCGACGAGGATAAGATGTAAAAAACAAGTTTCAAAAAACCAGTGGCCTTGTCGGGGATGTAACGACAGGCGTAGCGCTTGGCCGGCACGAGGCGCGCCGACTTATTTTTTGGTATACCGTAAACCGACAGAAAGCCCTATCTGGTAGGGCTGTATTTTGAAGGGATTGTCAGGATTGCGTAGCTTTGAAAGGCTGTATTCGAAATAAGGACCGACAGTCATGACCACATTGTTTCCTGCAAAAAGCTCCTTTCCAAAGCCTGCATTCACCCAAACCATGTTCTTCCTGGAAGTAAGATCCCGGCTGAATTCAGCACCAAAATCCCCGAAATAATTACGCAGGAAATGCGAGCGGCGTACCGTGTGTTTTTTGACGGCCATTCCCACCAGACGGACCGTACTGTTCTCCTCCTGTGGAATGCCTTTTCTCACCACCTCATAGTTTCCGGTGAGATCCGGCCCCACGGCAAACTCGCTGGTTGCGATCTCATACCGGTACGACTGCTTGAATTGCCCGTAATTAAGCAAGAACTGAAATCCCTTACGCTCTACGCCGGCTGAAAACTTGTAGCCGACCGTCTGTGCCGAGATTTTGGCAGGCAAAACAAAGTTCTGGTAAACAACTCCATTCCCCGGCCGGACCGTCAGGATCTGGAATGTGCGTAACGGCGTAAGCCCCGCAATAAAGCTCCAACGTTCTTTGAAGAGAAATTCATAGCGTTTTTGCGGTTCGCCGGGCGTTACGAGGCTGTCGGGCTGCCAATTATATTTTGGAAGGGCCAATGGCCTATGATCCAGCACCCCGATGTCTTGATCGGCCAACGAGGGCCCTTCCAGTTCTTTAATATTGTCCTCAATGCTTGCCGCACTGTCGGACAACGCATTTCCGAAGTCTGCTTTCGTCATTTCCGATTCCAGGAACACCCCGTCGGCCGGCGAAATGTCCTTATTTCTGACCCGGACGGAACCAAACGACGATCCTTCCGACCGGGCCGCTTCGATTTGTTTCACAACATCTTCCCGTTTGTACCTATACGATTGGGCGGCTGGGCGGGTTGCGCGTGGAATGCTAACCTGGATAACTTCCCCAGCTTTGCGTTCAGCATTGGAATCAACAGACAATACTCGCTGAGATTCTGCCGGGTCCGCACTTTCCGCACCTATTCCCACTTTCGTAGCAACCGATTCCCGCGCCTTTCGTTGCTGCGCCGGCGATTTTGGGACGGTGGTCAGCGTATTGGAAAACTCCTTCGCAACGTGCTTCACGCCTGCGACCATTTCATTTTTTTTCTCTACCGAATATGATACGAGGTACACGGTGGCCGTGAGCGCAATGAGCAGCAACAAAGACGCAACGAGGCCTGTTTGCACCATGCTGGTTCCCCCGCCAAGCCCCTGGAATATCTTTTCCCGGAGGGTCGGGTCGGGCAGTCTTTCAAAATTATCGAATCGTTCACGGAGAGCTTTACGCAACTCCTCGTCGATACGTTCGTCAGAAGATTTCATATTGCGTAATTCCTTTTTCCTGTAACTTCTTCATTAACAAATTCCTTCCTCTTAAAAATTGCGAGCGGGATGTGCTGTCGGAAATGGACAGCATTTCGCCGATTTCGCTGTGAGTATAACCGTCTATCAAATGCAGGTTGATGATCATCCGGTAGCCATCGGGTAATGTGTTGATCACATTCAGCAGCACATTCATGTCAATCTGAGTGATAATCTTCCCGTAATCTCCCGAATCGATCTCCCGTTGAAAGTCTTCGAGGTTGGAGTGCAGCTGCTGCTCCTTCGTAGTCCGGTGATAGTAATTGATCGCCGTCCTGATCACCACCGATTTCACCCAGGCATCAATCACCTCCACATTCCTCAAATCGTTGATATTCTTGAAAACCTTGATAAACCCGTCCTGAAATATATCCTCCGCCTCTGCCTTTGTTTTCGCGTAACGCAGGCAGAGTCCCAGCAATCTGGATTTGTACCGTTCGTAGAATGCAGTCTGCGCCCTGGCTTCGCCGGCTTGACAAGCCCGAACCAGATCGGCCAGCGAACTGTATTTCTTGCTGCGGAAAAATGTCATTCAGAAGGGCTATGGAGTGTATCGTTGAAACAATTATTTCTCGCTCACGGATCAACCACAGACTGGTACTTCATATTCACGAAGTTGCCATCCTGATCGAAAGTGAACCGGCAATTTTCATCCGTTCCCT
>DATMSL010000294.1:0-2539 GCA_035565435.1 Dyadobacter sp.
AATTTCACTCATGGAGAATAACACAACAAGTAACGAGTATGTACGGGGTACATTGAAAACCATCGTGTTGAATTTGCTGGCAGAGCACGACCGGATGTATGGTTATGAGATTACCCAGGAAGTAAAAGACAGAACCGGCGGAGCTATCGCCCTGACGTTCGGTGCGCTTTATCCCGTACTCCATAAACTGGAGCAGGAGGGGTTGCTGCTGACCGAGTCGGTAGAGGTGGACGGGCGTCTTCGGAAATATTATTCCCTGACGCACCGCGGAAATGAAACCGCCCGTACTAAAACCAATGACTTAGAGCGTTTTATAGATGCAGTAAGATTGCTGCTTGCCCCTAAAAACCTGGCAACAGAATAAAGAATAGGTACATGGCTAATCTCTAAACAGATCGATCTATGAAACGCCTTCAGGAAAATCGCATTGACCAAATAAGCAAGTATTTGCAGGCAAGCAAGCTGGATCCGGAATTGCTTCCGGAGATTCTCGACCATCTGGCTTGTGAAGCGGAGGAAAGTCTTTGGGATGGCAAGTCATTCGAGCAGATTTACCAGGATATGGTGAAGACGGCTGATGCGCAAACCCTCCTGAATTTGAGTGTTGATCATCAAAATCTATTAGCCATGGAAAAATCTCTCAATGACATCGTCTTCGAGAACCGTAACAAGTCGTACGGCGCGTATGATCTGAGAAAAGGTTACGGGCAGACCGTCCAGCGGGCGGTTGTACTGGGTGTGGCGTTCTTTTTGCTGCTGGTAATGTTTCCGCAACTTTATGCCAAACTGATACCGGATCCGAAGCCTGATGACATTGCGTATATCGTAGAGGCAAATCCGGTAGATATCGTTATGGAAGAGCCTCCCGCCCCGCCTCCTGCCAAAGAAGAGCTGGAGCCCGTGCAGAAAACGGTGAAATCGTTGACGCCCGAGGTACTTCCGGACGACAAAGTCGAGATTGAAGAGCTGCCGCCGGTGGTTGATGATCTTAGCAATGCGCAGCCGTCGACAGAGACAGCGGATGGAGTAGAGGATTTGGATGTGATTGTTCCACCGGTTGAAAATGCAGTGGCCCCGAAGGCAGAGGCGGCAGGAATCGAAACGAGGAAGGAAGAGACATTCACGTTTGTAGAACAGTCGCCACAATATGCAGGCGGAAACGAGGCGATGGCGGCTTTCTTACGCAAAAACCTGAAATACCCCAGACCTGCATCGCAAGCGGGTATTCAGGGAAAGGTATTCGTACAATTTACAGTAGGTTCTGATGGAAAAATAGAGAATGCGGCCGCAGTGAAGGGCATCGGGTTTGGTTGCGATGAAGAAGCGGTGAGAGTGGTGAAAATGATGAAAGACTGGATGCCTGGCAAGCAGGCGGGCGTTCCGGTGAGGGTTAGATTTACACTGCCGATCGCATTTCAACTGGACTGATCATCGCCTTCTTGCGTAGATGCCTCCCTGTTATTGAAGAAAATCCTCGCTTCGGCGGGGATTTTTTCGTTTTTTTGTACTATTCAAATTTTCCCACCGCAGGCCGGACGATGATAGTACTAGTGAGTAACCATTTCAGTGTGAGTAATTAATGTATGCGATAGTTGATATTGAAACCACAGGCGGGGGAGGAACTTCACGCATTACAGAGATTGCCGTTTTCAGACACGATGGTACGAGGATCGTAGACTTTTTTCATTCACTGATTAATCCGGAAATGTATATTCCTCCGTTCATCACTCGCCTTACCGGGATCGATAATGAGATGGTGAAAGACGCGCCGACGTTTTATGATGTGCAGGATGCGGTAAGGGCCATGACGCGGGATGCGTGGTTCGTAGCCCACAATGCGAAATTTGATTACGGATTCATAAAGCGGGAATTCGGCGCGTTGGACGAGTACTTTCAGCGCGATTTGCTTTGTACTGTGCAGCTAAGCCGGAAAATTTTCCCCGGCTTGAAATCGTATAGTCTGGGTAATTTGTGCGAAAGCCTGGAAATCATGATCGAAAATCGGCACCGCGCCCACGGCGATGCGGAAGCGACCGTTCGCCTTTTTGAAAAACTGCTCATGAACGACAGGCAGAATCTTATTCCGATGGATTTATATCAGTAGCAAATCCTGCCCCAATCTTTCATGGAATGGTTTTTGAAGGTTAGATGGACATTACTAACCTAAATGATTCCTTCTCATGAAAGCTTACATCAATCTCCTGATAATCCTCCTATTGTCCTTTACACTGACGAGCTGCGAGCTGATCGGCGATATTTTCAAAACTGGCGTTTGGACGGGCGTAATTCTCGTTGTGGGTATCATCGGCATTATAATCTGGCTTCTCGCGAAGGCGTTCGGCGGGGGCTCGCGGTGACGCGCAGATAACGTATATTAGAAATACATAAAAAAACGCGTCCAGGTGCTTGCATCTGAAAATTCTCCGTTTCATCTTTGCACTCCTCAAATGAGGGTCGGGTGTCGAAAAGCGATTGCCGGCGATGATTGAAATGGGGGATTAGCTCAGTTGGCTAGAGCGCTTGCATGGCATGCAAGAGG
>DATMSL010000295.1:0-2990 GCA_035565435.1 Dyadobacter sp.
CGGTAACCCGCAAGGTTTCATATTCAAGCGGCGTGTCGAACATGATCCTGTCCTGATCGACGGGATTGGGATAGACCAGCCATTCCGGCTGCTGATCGCGGGCTTCTGCCATAGGAGCTACGCGCGTGGGCACAGTCAGTACATCGGGGCTTAATGTGATATCCATATCAAAATACAAATCCGAGCTCGTTGCGGTGGTCTGGTGCAGCTCTACGGCAATGGTGTTTTCCCCCAACCTGAAATAGCTGCCGTCGTTCGGCACAACGATCGTCTGCCAGGTATACTCCGGGGAGGCGTTGGTTGCGAAGGTCGAAAAGGTAACCGCGGTCGGGCTTAAATTCGCGTCGCCCGGACTCAGCGCTTTGCCATTGACATAAATGACCACTCCGTCATCTCTCTTGAAATTGATAATGACCGACTTATGGTAGGCCATTTGCTGCGAACTTATCCGAACGGAATTCCGGAAATAGGAAGTAGTCCAGCGGGTGGCACACGGGGCAGTAAGACAGCCTTCGCGGAAATAGGAGGCACGGCCCCGTGCCTCGTAGCAATCCAGTTCGGCCTGGCAGGCCGGAATGAGCGTTTTTTCCCCGTCTTCCCGGCCAGGGGAATAGCCGAAAGGCGCCGGGCCCGTTGGCCAGTTTGCCCCGTCGTCGTAATTAGGCGGATCTTCTGCATTGAGCTCGTCGGGGTCTTGCCCGCCTTTCCAGTTAAATATGCCATTGTCGGGAGGCACCATTCCCTTGGCAAAATAGCGCCAGCTGCTGCCCGCATGCAGGATCACCACGGTACCGCGGGGATTCTGGTTGTATACCTGGCCGCCGATGCCGCCACCGCCATTCAACCGCCCTACTACAAATTCGCCGGAATAGAAGGGATAGGATTTAGTCGGATAAAAGAATACCTCCGGCTGATTGAACCCATACCGCCACTTGTATTCGAGCGGCGTGGGCTGCTGATCGGTGATATTCGACTGTTTTACATCATACAGCCAAATGCCGTCCTTGTTGAAATCTGCCGCCGCTTTAATCGTGTTGTGAACGCCGGTCGTGGGATCCAGCACATAGTTGGTGGTCAAACTGTTTATTTTAAAGAAACGCAGGCTGAAATGTCCTATCTGCTCATAAGCGCCGTCGTTGTAACGCAACGAGATAAGGTCCGTATCCTTATAATAATGCCGCACCGTCACCTGCTGCTTTCCCGTGAGCTCAGGGTTGGGCTTGACGGACCAATACCGGTTCATCACGCGCCAGTTGGAACTGAACGACCGCGGCCTGTCCGACCGCACGTAGTTGGTACCCGGGCCGAGCGCGCCCACTTCGGTCCTTCCCGGCTTTCCGCCCTGTTTCACTTCAAACGGGGCCACTCCGGCCTTACCGATGGTCAGGTCGTGCTTGTTGATGGATAGCAGCAGATTGCCTTTGCTATCGACATAATGCGTGAAGTTCTCGCCGCCGGGCTGCGCATCGGTGCATTCGCAGATCGCCGTGCGCGTCGTGTCGTCGGTCTCCGGCACGGTGAAGCCGTCGAGGTCTTTGAAGATCGTAAACTGGTCGACCAACTGCTTATTTGCTCCAATGTACTTGGCAGTCAACCGCTTGTTATCGACCTCGATGTACATCGAACCGCCCGACGACAAAGCAGAGGAAGTCATGAGCCGGCTGACCAGTCCGGGATTTTTGACATTGCTGCTAAAATTCGGTTCCCCCTTGCGCCCGCCAGCCCCGTTCACGACATACACGATGCCCTCATTTTTCGTCGCGGCGCTGTTTTTATAATAAAAACAGGAATTGGCAGTGCCGTCGAAGCGTCCGTTGCCCTGCGCATTGCTGCCCACCGCCGGGTTGTGCGTTGCCATGACGAAATCTGTGGAAATCGTAGTGAGGTCGCGCATGAGGCGTGAGCGCTCGTAGCCGTGGCTATGCCCTGCCAGCACCAGATCCACCTTGTACGCATCCAGAATGGGCACCAGGTTGGTTCGGATCTGAATGAGGTCACGCTCAGCGTCCGAGTCGTGCGAGCCGCCGCTGAATGGCGGGATATGTGTGAACACGATCACCCAGTTGATGTCCGGGTTGGCATTGGCTTTGGCGAGGTCCTTTTTCAGCCATTGCGCCTGCAAGCCATTAGGCGCCAGGATTTTCGTATGATCATCACCCAGCTTCTCAAATCCATAAGTATCGAGACTGATGAAATGGATATTGCCATAATCAAAAGAATAATAAGCCTCCGTCATCGACGGTTCTCCGCCTCCTTCCCCATTGGTAAAATTATTGACGACGCTGTAATAATGGATATTCTTTTCGGCCCTCACGCGGTAAAGCGACGCGCTGTCAACGGTTCCATCGAAATAATCGTGATTACCCGGCGTGGCGTAAAACGGCGTTTGCCGGAGCATGAAATCGTACCGCTTCCTGCCCCGGTCGAATACATGGTCCTGGTATTGCTCCTTCCTCCCCTGCTCATAGGCATTATCGCCCAGCCAGAGCCAAAGGTCCATCGGGCCCGTTTTGTTCACTGTCATATAGTCCTTCCACGAATCGATCACGCTATCCTGGCGACTGGCCGTCACGGGTTGGGCAGCGGTATAGCCAAAATCACCCAGTACCCACATTTTTACTTTCTTTTTCACGCCTGGTAATGGCGGCGTCCTGAAAAAGTTATCGGGTGTTTTTTCGAGAATAGCGGGAAATGCCGGAGGCACCCAGCCGCCGATGTAGTACCGGTACTGCTGGTCGGGTTTTAGGCCCGTCAGCGTGACGGTATGATCTGTGGTTGCCGCAGGTTCCTCCACCATGGGCGACCCATTCCCGAGCAATTCGTACTCCGGTTCCGCTGAATAAACGACCCGCCCGATATTCGCGACGTCGGTCTGCCAGCGGATGGTTATGGAAGCAGTGGTAGCAAACTCATTTAACTTTTTTGAATACGCCATTTGCAGATACGGGCCGCGTGTTATGACGGGTGTCTGAGCGGCACACACCGAAAAT
>DATMSL010000296.1:0-4883 GCA_035565435.1 Dyadobacter sp.
GCGATCAATTTGAGAATTTTCCTCGAGCCTTTTTAGAAGCCACCGCCGTCGTTCAGACGTGTCACCAGCAAGGCAGAGCAAGGACTCTATTTCGTGCTGGAGAAGTGATCTTACGGAGTCTACCGCGATCAGATAGTCGCCTTCTAAATAATGGGCTGCAGCATCGTCGAAAATTTTCGATGACATTGCTAAGCTTTTTCTCAGAACGGATGCTTCGTAAAGGTCGGATGAGAAATTCGATACGGTGTCGTTCCATTGCTGCGCGCCGACAATGGGAATAGCACTTCGCAGCTTCTCAATAAATTTCCGTTCATCGTAGGTGATACCGTCATAACTGCTCGCCAGATATCGATCGAATTTCTTTTTTATGTATGATGGTTCAAGATGCAGGATCTCTGCCCTATGTCCGTCAATCATTTCGGTCGAGAAAGTATCATTTTTCAGTTGCTCTGAATCATCATTGATCAGGACAATTAAGTCGATATCAGACTTCGCCGTCGCAAATCCTTTTGCCTGCGATCCAGTTAACGCGATGGCCGACGCTGAACCATTAAAGCGCGTAGCGAATAAATGTGCGATTTGTTTTTCAAAGCGGATCACCGTAGCCTCCATACAATGTGTCGAGCTGTGCCGCCGAATTAACGGCGGCCGAGATTGTAATCAGCTATGAGCTGGGTCGGCGGTATACATTTAATCCACTCCGCATCCCGTGCCCGTCTTAAATCATCCTGCGTATGGATCACCTCCCAAACGGGGCCAATATCGAAAATGCCCAGATCGCCGCCGTCACGCATCCAGCACCTTACAACATCATCAATGTCGCTCTCGTTTTCAGAAGACTGAATTCGCATTCGAAGCTCTTCTCGAAACAGGTAGGCTCCAATCCCGCATAGGGTTCCCGTCTCCTCGCTTGAAGTAGCTATTGCGCGCGGCAAATCTCTATTTAACTGTAGATGTGTGCTTGCGAGCAACGAAGGACTGCAGGCTACCGCAGCGATATGGTTGTTCGAGTTAGCCATAAATCGCGACAAAGTCCCCGGTGGAACTATCACATCGCCGTCCCAGTAAACGAATGGCGTTGTAACATGCTCCAAGCATTGTTGGAGAGCCCCAAGCAAAGTCTGAGAATCATCAGGATACTGCTTCACAACGATCTCGCACCTAAGTGCTTCGTTCGCTTTTCTCAAAAAGTCGCCAAAGGCATTGCCCCATGGACCAATATGAATAATCAAGCGGGCGATGCTGGCGTCTTTAAATTCCGAGACCGAATAGTCAAGCAAAGGACGGCTGTTGATATCCACGAGTGGCTTAGGACCATTGATGCTGCCTAGACGTCTGCCAGGTCCACCCGCCAAGCAAACGACTGTCGCGCCCATTACATTTTACCTTTGGCTAACGCGCAGAGTTGCGCTTCTAAATCAGCCATTGTACCGCTATTATCGACGACGTGGTCGGCGATCTCTTTGACACGGTCGGCGCCCCACTGTCGCTTTTGCTCGTCGCGCGGGTCGAGGAGCAAAGCTGCTTCCTCAACGGAGTTGAGGTTCTCACGATGCATTTGTCGCTGGAGCCGCACATCACGATCTATGTCTATGAATATGACTTGGAAATGCTCTCCGAGGTGCCTGCGTAATTGTGACGCTAGTATATCACCATAGAGGCTCTCGATTGTGCAGTTCTGGTGACCTGAAGCGTGCAGATCAGCCACCAGCTTTTCATAAAATCGATCTCCGATCCACCGAGGATTGACCCGATCAATCCAGTAGGACCAATCTTTGAAGTCGACTGTCGAGTGGGATTCTTCGTAAACCCGCCTGTAGATATCGGCAATTTTTATTCGCTTATATCCTAGGCGCTCCATATATCGTCCAGACGAAGACTTGCCGGACTCGCTGTACCCTCCAAGCGCAAAAACCATACTGTTATTCATGACTGATACCTCAATGCAAATTTCTGACTACGTCTATGATTATATCCAGCATTCGATCTAGAGATTCATCATCTATGTTGACTGGTGGGGCAAATTTGACGTGGCCGCCAGAACTGTTGAGCGAGCTGGCACCTGGGTAGCTTACCAAGCCCTTCTCAAGGGCGACGCTTGCAAATTTGTACGAGTAGGATGAAAACCCTTCATGAAAGAGGGACGGCGCGAATTCCAAACCAAACAACAGGCCCCGGCCTCGCACATCAACTACAATTTCTTGATCAATAGACTTCCTTAGTCTTCTGATCGCTCTCTCACCCCTGACCTTCGCTCTTTCGGCCAGATTATCCCTCCTCAAAATCTCTATCACTTTTTTGCCCACCGCGGCTCCCAACGGGTTACAGGCATGAGTGTGGCCGCTTTGAAAGGGCTCGCTCTTTTGCTTCAAGGCGTTTCCAATAGTCTCGTCAACCAGGAGCCCGGAGAGAGGGAAATAGCCACCGCCCATGCCCTTACCGCAGACGATGATGTCAGCCTCTATGTCCTCGTGCATCGCAGCGAAGTTATTCCCTGTCCGGCAAAAACCGGTCATCACCTCATCGAGGATGAGCAAGACGCCATACTGTCTCGTGATTTCCCTAAGCCGGCCCAAGTATCCACGCGGCGCGGGTACCGCTCCCAGTGCAGCGCCGACCACCGGTTCAACTACGACAGCGGCTATTGTGTCCTCATTCTCGACGATTAGCTGACGAATGGTTTCGGCGCATGCCAATTCGCAGGTTTCACGATTCAAGTTGAGTGGGCATCGTAAACAATGCGCAGCAGGACCATGATGGTGGCCTACAAAAAGTCCTTGGTACACCCGCTTCCGCGATGCAATGCCGCCAATATCGAGCGTTCCAAATGTCGCGCCGTGGTAGCTTTGGTCTCTCCCGACGAAGCGAACCCGCTCGGGCTTACCCTGAAGTTGCTGGTACTGGACAGCCAACTTCATCGCATTTTCTATCGCGTCAGAGCCACTTGAGGCCAACCATGCATAAGAAATGTTGTTGGGAGCGAAGGCCAATAGATCTTCGATGTACTCTGACAGGACATCGGAATCGAAGAAATGAGTTGGCAGTAACGCAGCCTTGCTAGCTTGCTCTTTCAGTGTTTCCGCCAGTTCGATATTGCCATGACCAAGCAGCGTGGCGGCTGACGCCCCGCCCGACCCGTCTATATATTTTCTTCCATTTTCATCGAAAATGATGCTTCCTTGACCGTTAATGATCTTGGGGTAGTCCTTCGCCCAGTCAGGACAAATAAGTGATGATCTGAGCAGGCTGCCGTCGTTCAATTTATTTTCCACTGGCTCGCCCAATCCACATCCACAACGACTACGCTCCGATCTTCCTTGTAAGCAAATTCTATAGTGGGATTGGTTCCTAGCTTTTCCAGTTTCTCAAAGGCTCCTGAGAAACTTGACAGGTTCGTGACAATACGCGCTACTGCTGGTTCTATACCCTGAAGCTCAGCCTCATTTGGTTTGAAACGTGAAAGGGTGAATTGCGAACTCGATTGCGACCGATCAAGACCCATCAACCTTGGGACAGTACCACGCTCGATTTCAAATTTTTGCTCTTCGGCCGAAACATACATCAGCCTGCAAGCATAGACGTGCGGCCCCCATATTCTGCTAGTGCGGTAAATTGCCGATTGTTTCGGCAAGCTTTTGACAATATCGACGACGTCCTTGGCACCCACCCGGCGAATTCCATGTCCATGTCGCGAAAATATTACCTTCGCGGATAACACCTCGAAGAATGGAGGAATACCATATCTCAGGCGTTCACCGTCGGGCAGGAACGTAACCAGGTACATTCCAGAGGAACCAGATTCTCGAAGAAAATCTTCGATACCCATTGGACTAATTCGGGATGTAACGTCATCGAAGCGCTCATCTAACGGGAAACCAAGTTCCTTGAGGAGCTGTCGTTTTAGATGTCGGTTCACGCCCTTGTTAGCGACATGACGATATCGGGACTCGAAAGATTCATTGGACTGCATTTGTAGGGTCCCTAGTGGACAAAATCGGGGGCGACTTCACGCCATCACACTTTCAAAAGGTGCCACGGGGTCACCTTGCCTTCAACCTCGAGTCTCCTCAGCGCGCGGGCCGCGTCACGGGCTATCTCCTGCTCGATTGTCGAAACTTGCATGAGAGGTGTGTGATCAATTGCGCTCTCCAGATCGTCCCAGTCTCCAAGAGGAAGATGGCGGACGCCCATGTGCTCGCGCGGCAAATGGTGAATAACAAAATTGACTGCATGCTCAACTATATCGGGAGGGCAATCCGGATGACCTTCGTGATGCTCTGATAGACGGTGGGCATGCATAGCGTCTTGTGCACCCGTCTTGTCGGTTCCCCAATTGCAAAGTGAAGCGCAAAGATTCGGATTCCAGTATCCAATATTTACCATCTCTTCTTCACGGAGGCTCGAGCACCATCGTTGATACCAGTCAGATGTGCGACTGTTTGCAGTCAATTTGATTGCCCGAGCGGGTGCATATTCCTCAATATCATGAATTCCAGTGCAATCTTTGTCATAGCCTAGCGTCGACATTATTACTGTCATGTCACGGGAATGACACCAAGCCTGGATGACTGCTCTTCTCCATGTCACATCATCCTGATGATATTCCGCGGCCAGACCACGTGACTGGAGGCGTCGAGCATCATCTAGTACCCGGTCGGTCCGCTGAACGATCTCCGCCGGAATAGAGGCTTCCAGAAACTCATAAAATTCAGCGTCGCCCATCATTGAATTGGACTGTTCAAACACTTGAGGAAATTGAGTTGCACCAACTGTTGGCGCGTCAACATCGAAGAATCTCTTAAGTGACGTTGGCTTTCCGTCTCGACCATTTCCAGAGTAAGAGCTTAGCATGAATTCTCCTTCACCGTATCGAATGTGTAAGA
>DATMSL010000297.1:0-4376 GCA_035565435.1 Dyadobacter sp.
GAAAAGTTCGACGAGCTCCGGGGAAGCTTTGGCTATGGGATTACTTTTTAATTCAACAACATGAACAGAGCGCACATTATATTCTGTCTTATCTTTCCGGCACTTTTCGGATTGTTGGTCAACGCGACGCGGGCACAAAACCAGGTCAGGATCCTGACCAACGTGCTGCCTCCGTACAGCCCCTACATTCAGGATTATCCAGGAACCGGGAGCCGTGTGCAGGTCTTTATATCGAATCTGTCGGGTAAGGATTTGTCTGTCCGGTTGCTTGGCAAGCTCGAAGGTGACAACGGGGTTGTGATTCGTACATCACCCAATTATCGTCCGCTTCGCCCACTCGAACTACGGGCCACAGACGTAAACCGAATGCTCTCCCGCGCGGAGCTCGAAGGCCTGTTTGACCTGGCGCAGATTGAGGTACAGGGAATGAATAAAAACGAATTGTACAGAGGGCTTCCTCTACCGGAAGGTAATTACCAGCTCTGCGTGCAGGCTTTCGACAATGCCACTACCCGGCCTTTGTCGGCAGAGTTCCCCATCGGATGCAGCGGGTTAATTCCGGTCCGGATCGTGGAACCTCCGATCCTGATCTCCCCATACGACAATGGAGAAATCATCGCCAAAACGCCGCAAACGCAGCTTTTTAGTTGGTCGGCGCCGGTAGGGATATTGCCCAATCAGGTGGAATACACCCTGCGTATTGTGGAACTTCCGGCAGAGGTGAACCCCAATGTGTATATTGATGCCATCGCGTTGCCCCGGACCGGATTGGAGATACAGCATTTACGGGCGGCCACTTTTCTGTACGGCCCCTCGCATCCCGCTTTACAAGTCGGTAAACGCTATGCCTGGCGGGTACAGGCCATTTCCACGAGTCAAAAGCTCGCATTTATGAATGAGGGCAAAAGCCCGGTGGGCGTGTTCACATATGGCCTAACGAAAGTACTTCCCGGGCTTGAATACATCACGATGACCACGCCGGATCAAACCAGCTCATTAAGGACAAAAAGTATGCAGGTGGGCAGCAACAACCCTCTGACATTTAAATGGGAGCTCGATAGGGAATTGGAAGCACTATTAAGAAAAGCTTATCATGTGCCTCCTCAATTGAAATCAATTTTAGATCATCGGGGTGAACTGAACTACAAGATCAGGATTGCAAATTTAGGGGCTAACGTATCCGATTCCCCCCTACTTGTCCGCCAGGTGAGGACACCTTATTTTCAAATAGCCAAAGAAGACCTGCCTGCCGGTATGGCCACAGGTAAGAAATTGGAAGTGTCTGTCGAGCTAATAGGGGTTTCCGACTTAATTCGGAAGCAGGCGCAGCTGCCTGATGAGCCTTTATCGTCAAAACCAGTCGTTTTTTCACTATTCGCCAAGGACCTGGGCAGCCCCAAAGATACGCTCACCATCACGGGTGTTCTGGCTTTCAAATACCCCGGCGAAGCGGGCAAGGCCCATGTTTTGCCCAATACAAAGGTGGTTTTATCTAAAATGGAACCCAGCAACTATCTGTTAACAGTGGGATACGGCACATCCGACGAGATGGGCAGATATACGATCAAGGTATTGAAGTCGGCGCTGCACAGCGCCGACACGACCCAAATGTTCACACGCTGCGTAGTAGATCCGGTGAACCCGTTTATTCAGCCTTTTACTACTTCGGGATCGTATCAGGCTACCAATGAAAACACGTTCCAGATTTCACGCCATCAGGAGAAAGTGTATCAGGTGGAGGGCATTACCTGGCTGGCTTCGGGCTACACGCTGGATTTGACCGCCAAGCAAACCTATCAAAATTGGCCGGGAGCGCCTGACGCAAAACTGGACGGTCAGGTTGTGGTCATTTATCGTAAAACCACCGGGTTACAGGAGTATTACAGGAAATACCGGCTTCCTGTCGAAGGGCAGCTTAGAAACCAGGCGAGTTCCTCCATACAAGCCGAAGTTGAAAGGGCTGGCTATCAGTTTATTGGAATCTCAACTTTAAAGGCCAGCGGGGATACCTATTCTGCCACTTTTGAAAAACTGGTTTACGCCGACAAACCCTACGACAACTATAAGGTGTATTGCCCCGGCTGCGGGCAGAAGCCGGACGACGGGCAAGCCGTGATTTTCCCGCGTCCGAAAGACAAGCTGATCCCGCAAACTGCCCGGATAGAAAAAGCCACATTCCATGTAGAAACTACCGAGCCGCCGACAATGACCTTTAAGGGAAAACTGGCCTATCAGTTTGCTGATGCAGGCAAAGACGGTGCGGAAGCAAAGGCGCTTGCTAACACACGAGTTCATTTGCAAGTTGTGTATCAGGATATAGCGGATGGCACTGTAACTGCCGACACACCCGGAAACGGAGATGACGAGATCGCCGCTTTTCATAAAAATTACAGCCAAACGCTGGATACCAAAGTGACCGCTTCCGACGGTTCTTTTGAGTTCAAAGTTAAAATGATCAAACCGATGCCTCTGGGAATATTGCCCAGAACTCCCCTAACGGGCACGGGAGAGTTTAAGAGAGGAGGCAGAATTTACAGACGCACCTTGCGCGTCATCGTCGACAACGCGTATTACGCCAGCCCGTCAACGGATTTTGGTATATCCGCCGACCAGGTGATGGACCCTCAGGGGGCTTTCGATTTTAATACAATGATTGCCAAAGTGAAGAGCTATGGTTTGTTGGTACAAATGAAGTCGGATACAACGGCCATTCAAAAGGCAGGGTACAAACAGAATTTGTTCGGGATAAAGATTTCAGTATTACGGGCTGTTAATAAGAAAATAGGCATTCCCGGAGTCCATGCGGGGCCGCCCGAAGACGAGGGCAGCGGAGTGCAGTCGATCAGAAAAATAGATGGTAATTCGTATAGAGAGATTGCTTCGGGCAAATCGGACGTAAACGGGACGATTACCTTCCCGAGAATGGTCAAGGCCAAGGTGGAGAACGACCTGTACTTTATTGCCACGGAAAAGGCGGACGATGGGCTTAATAATTACAAATTGGTCTCGCTGAAAAGGATCACTACCAACGAATCATGGATGGGTGTTTATGAAACCGACGTGAACAAACTGACTGCCGATCAGATAAAAACCTCGGACAAAATCGGCCCCGAGGGAAAAAAGAGAACAATAGTGGGAGGGGCCAATGTTAACTGCCGTAAGGGATATAAATTCAGGTTCACGCCTGCCGGAGGGGGAACAGATTACACCGAAGATCTTTTTCTGGATGTACCGGAAGACGCAATCAAGATTGCAGCATATTTCAAGAATAAAGATTGGTGGCCCATTTCCATACAGTCGTGCCAGCAAGCCAACAAATATTGGATAAGGGATGAAATACAAGATTCGCCTATTAACAAGAAAATACTATTAGACGAAAGCTTGATTGCTTCAACCTCTGGGGGGATTAATGCTGGCGCTGGCGGTAAAGCCGATATTGTCTTCGCCGACCAATATCAATGGATCAAGTCAGATGTGGTGCAGCGATACCTGAAACCCGGCCTGCCGACAGTCCACATCCGTGTGGTTGATCAATCGAATCCGACACAGGGTATCAAAGGCGCCCTGGTAGCGCTGACCTATGAACCCGCGGACGGTTCGCTAGGTAATATCAACAAAATGACCGACGAAAATGGAAGGGTCACTCCCTTTGTACTCAAACCGGGCAAGAATGCCAAGGTGAAAATAATCGCAAAGGGATATAACTTTTATGCTAATGGCTCTTCCGGCAACGAAACCCCGTCACCCTGCCCGGGATGCACCGATTGTATATGCATCGGAGAGCTTATGCTAGGCCAAAATAGCAACAACCCTGCGGTATTGATGCAGCCCAACACGCACATTACGGGCAGGGCGATCGATTACGATACAAGAGCTGTCGGCGCTAAAATCGACAAAGTTTCGGGTAAAACTAAGCCAGCAGCACCAGGCAAACCGGTAAGCGAAAGCATCGGTAATGCGCCACCCAAAATACCGACCGGCATCGCTGCAAACCTCAATATGGAAGGGAAGGTGGCTGCCCCCGAGCATGGCTCCGGACAGAGCATGGAAGCATACGTGCAGGCCGACGACGGGTACATTTTCAAAACACAGTTCAATGACGGGATGTGGAAATTCGATATGGATGCGCCATCGACCGCCAAAACCTTGAAAGTAATTCCGGTAAACATCAGTTATTTCAACGAGGTGAGGGATATTAAAACAGAATTACCCAAACCGACAGCCCTTTCGGAAGGAAGATTCGTTATCAATGCGGGCGATATCGATATCTACCAGCGCGATCACCGGATTACCTTTAATATCTTCGAAAAAGGGTCGTCGGGGAAAAGTGTGGCGGGAGCCCGTGTTAAACTCTTTGGGAAAAATGACCAGGGCTT